>JAXMMN010000783.1:0-6139 GCA_034366485.1 Bdellovibrionales bacterium | reverse complement strand
AGTAATCGCCGACCAACTCGGTGTTGATCCAGACCGCGTAAAAGTAGAAGCATCGTTCATTGACGATCTTGGCGCAGACAGCCTCGATATCGTCGAGCTCGTTATGGCGGTCGAAGAAGAATTTGGAATCGAGATTCCAGATGAAGACGCTGAAAAGCTGAAAACAGTTGGCGATTTCTGCACATACCTGCAAGGCAAAGGCAAAGCCTAGGTTTAATCCTAAGGTGATCGCAAAAAACCAAATGGTTTTTTAAAAGCCTTCCTGAAGACAGGAAGGCTTTTGTATTTCGTCGCCGCGAAGTCCTATTGCCCTACCTTTGCCGATTGTTTGAGGCCGATAGTTTCGGTAAGCTAGGGTCGCTTATTCATAGATATTGTGAAAGGTAGGCTTTGCTTGAAACTCGCTTCCACCTCGAATCGATTTGAACGCGTCACAAGACCCGAACGCCGTGTGGTGGTAACAGGTATTGGCTGCGTTTCGCCTCTTGGTTTAGATCTTCCAACGTCATGGGCCAACGCCGTCGCCGGTAAAAGTGGAATTGGGCCTGTCACACATTTTGATGTGACGAATTATGACGTTCGCTTTGCTGGCGAAGTTAAAGGTTTCGATCCGTCAGCATTTATTGAAAAAAAAGAACAAAAGAAAATGGCTCGCTTTATTCATCTCGCGATGGCCGCTTGTGCCGAAGCGTTTAAAAGTGCTGGCCTCGATCCATCACAGTTTGACGACGAGTTGCGAGCGCGAGTTGGAGCACTTGTGGGTGTGGGCATTGGTGGAATCAACGAACTGGAGCAAGCCGGGGCGCTTGTTAAAGAACGTGGTCCGGGTCGAATCTCCCCTTTTCTTATTCCGTCTGTGATTGCAAACATGGCCAGCGGTCAATTGACGATAAAATATGGCCTTCGTGGTGTGAACTATTCTGTCACTTCTGCTTGTTCTTCCGGTGCGCACTCGATCGGCGAAGCCGCAATGTATATTCGCCGAGGAATTGCCGACGTCATGGTTGCTGGTGGCGCAGAAGCGGCTATTGGCCCCTTGGGTCTTGGCGGTTTCGGAGCGATGAAGGCACTTTCCACGAGAAATGATCAGCCGACAATGGCAAGTCGACCGTTTGATCGCGATCGCGACGGCTTTGTTTTAAGCGAAGCAGCAGCTATTTTAATTTTAGAAGATTACGAACGCGCAAGTCGCCGAGGCGCACGTATTTTCGGTGAGGTCGCTGGTTACGGCTCGTCTTCAGATGCCCACCACATGACCAATCCAGCACCGGGTGGATCTGGTGCAGCGCTTGCGATGTCCTATGCGCTTCGTGATGCACACTTGAACGCTTCAGAAGTTCAATATGTGAATGCTCATGGAACAAGTACCCCGGCCGGAGACGGTCAAGAAACTGGCGCGATCAAATCGGTGTTCGGTTCCGCTGCGAAATCAGTCTGGGTCAGCAGCACAAAGTCCGTGATGGGACACTCGCTTGGTGCCGCGGGGGCGATTGAAAGTGCCTTCTCGTTGATGGCAATGGCTACCAACACTGCTCCGCCGACGATCAATTTGGATAATCCAAGTGAAGATTGCGATCTCGACTATGTTCCGCATGTTGCGCGCGAAGGTAAATTCAGTGCTGTAATGAATAATAGCTTTGGATTCGGAGGCACGAACTCTTGCCTCGTTTTCACGAAGGTGTGATTTTTTGACCAATACCTTGACCCAAAAGAAGCTCTACATCGCAAGTGATCATGCCGGCTTTGATCTCAAGCGAACTTTGATTCAAGAAGCGCTTGCAACCAAGTATGGCTTTGAATTTGTGGATCTTGGTCCAATGAACGCAGATCGTGTCGATTACCCCGATTTCTCAGCGAAAGTCGTTTCCAAGATTATTGCCGATCCGTTCGCGATTGGCGTTTTGATTTGTGGATCCGGACAAGGAATGGCCATGTCGGCCAATCGTCATAAGGGAATTCGCGCCGCCCTCGCATGGAACGAGGAATCCGCAAAACTTTCTCGCGAGCACAACAATGCAAATGTTCTTTGCCTTGGTGCCCGCTTGATCGAGCCTGCATTAGCAGGAAAAATTTTAGAGTCCTTTCTTAGCGCCAAGTTTGAAGGCGGTCGTCACAGCGGACGAATCGAAAAATTTTAGGAGAACAGATGCAGTACTCAACAGAAAACACCATCCTTGAAAATGTCGCATCACCCACTTCGACAAAGTTTTTAACCAACGCTGATCCCGAGCTTGCAGGTTATTTAAAGCTGGAAACGGCGAGGCAGTTTTCTGGACTCGAGATGATCGCAAGCGAAAACTATGCTTCTCAAGCTGTGATGGAAGCACAGGGATCCATTCTTACGAACAAGTATGCGGAAGGATATCCAGGCAAGCGCTACTACGGCGGCTGTGAGTTCGTTGATAAAATCGAACAACTGGCGATCGATCGACTCAAAAAACTTTTTGGCGTGCCTCATGCCAACGTTCAGCCACACTCTGGATCGCAGGCAAACCAAGCTGTGTTCATGGCTGTCGCAAAAGCCGGCGATACAATACTTGGAATGGATCTTTCCCATGGTGGACATTTGACCCACGGAAGTCCCGTAAACTTTAGCGGCATTCTGTTTAAGGCTGCTAGTTACGGAATCGATCCCTCAACTGGCCGAATCAACTACGAAACCATTCGTGCAGTGGCTCGTGAGTCGAAGCCTAAAATTTTAATTGCAGGCTACTCAGCTTATCCTCGGCTGCTTGATTTTGCGAAGTTTCGGGAAATCGCCGACGAAGTCGGTGCGACGTTGCTTGTTGATATGGCTCACTTTGCTGGCCTTGTTGCTGGTGGTGTTCATCCATCACCTGCGCCGTATGCCCACTACATTACATCAACACCCCACACGACTCTGCGTGGTCCCCGAGGAGGAATTATTCTTTCTGGCTCCTCGAACGAAAACGCCGATGATGCGGCAAAGAAAGTAAATTCAAGAATCTTCCCAGGCCTTCAGGGCGGGCCGCTGGAACATGTGATCGCAGGAAAAGCGGTCGCGTTTCACGAAGCGCTTCAGCCGCAATTTAAAGACTATGCGAAACAAGTTGTCGTCAATGCGGCGGCACTTGCTGAGGCTCTTTTATCAAGTGGACTGAATCTCGTGACAGGTGGAACTGATAACCACCTCGTTCTGGTTGATCTATCAAGCCGCGAGGTAACAGGTAAAGATGCGGAAATCGCGCTGGATCACGCCGGAATAACGGTCAATAAAAATACGGTTCCAAATGAAAAGCGCTCGCCGTTTGTTACAAGCGGAGTCCGAATTGGAACTCCGGCTTTGACCACGCGAGGGATGAAAGAATCAGAAATGAAACTTATTGGTGGCTGGATTTCTGAGGTTCTTGAATCTCCGCAGGACTCGGTTCGACTGGCAAAGATCAAAGCTCAAGTTGCTGAACTATGCCAAGCTTACCCTGTGTATAGCGCGAAAGTTTAAGGTTAGAATTCACGTGCGGTTTATCTATTTCCTTCCCACAGTTGTTTTGATGCTGTCGTGCACCTCCTTCAAGGGACCAGGCGAACTGGCGACGCCGGAAGGAGTTCTCGAAGAATCCTCACCTGCGGCCGCACCCGTCGGTCCCACTCTTTCTTGGAGTGGTGAGCGCTACAGTCAGTCGGCGCCTTCGTCGGGACTTGATTTTGATTGGCCTGTTGAAGACGCGAAGATGAGTCGTGGTTTTCTTTTGGGAAAGCGCTGGCACTATGGTTTGGATTTGGCTGCAAAAAAAGGAACGCCGATTTTAGCAAGTGCACCAGGTGTTGTGATCTACGTTGGTCGCGGTTTTTCAGGTTATGGAAAGCTGATTGTCGTCGAGCATGATGAAAATTGGGCGACCCTTTACTCTCATCTCAATAAGTTCAGTGTAAAAGAGGGTGAGCGAGTGACCCGCGGACAAAAAATCGGAGAAATGGGACGCACAGGTCGCGCGAGTGGTGTTCACCTTCATTTTGAAATTCGATACAACCGACAGCCCGTAAATCCATTGATGTACTTGCCGCAAGGATTTTGATCTAGGTCAGTTGCCGCCACTTTTTTATCGTGTTGATGAGTCCTGCCGTTGATCCACCTAAACAAGCACCGATCAACGCAACAACAATGATCACCAAGGGCTGCGCAATTGAATTGCCGAGATCGCCCAGCGAAAGCATTCGTACAAGCGTTCGGCTAGGACCTTGCTCGTTTAAAAGATCTCTCAAGCTAAGTGCCGCGATCCAACCGAAAAATGAAGCCGTCGCTAAAAGCGCAGTGCTAAAACCCGACAAGAAAGCCATGGCCAGCGCCACAAGAATCGTTCCCCACCACGGCGTCCAAAATGCAGTCGCTGCGATAAGTAAGGTAGCTAGAGTGAATCTCTGAATGGCTAAACTCATTTTTTACCACTCGTTTCTTTTCTCATATGAAACTGCGCCTGGCGCATTTTCCCCTGCCCCCACTCTCCGAGATGGCGATCATACTCTGGCGAACCAGGGTCGCCGCTTTGACCGCCAGGGATCATGAACCAGGCCCTCGGGGTGTTTTCAAAGGTAACAACCATTTTCCAAGTAGGTCCGTGGCCACCTTTGTTCGCAAAGACCGACTCTGCCGATCCGCCCGTCTGTAAATTTCTTCGACCAAGTCCGGGAATTCGACCAGAGTGCTGGGCATAGGTTTCTTGGTATTTCGACCAATCAGGAACACTCGTGTGAGATTCCAGCAATGCAAGGCAGGCTGAGGAGAGCGAACGCGCAAGCACATCAGCGACCGTCTTTGGCGACTCGGTCCAAAGTTTTGCCCACTGCGCTGGGTTCTGGCTGATTTCAAGTAGGCGCCATCGATTGGGCCAATAGGATTCAAACGAAGGCCCTAAGCGAGATTGCCAGAGCTCTTGTTCAAATCTCGTAATCCATTCTGCCATCAGAGTTGCTATGACCGATTTAGGATCATGGATTCCGTTCCAGTTCTTCAGTTCGACTTCGAGGTTTTCGACAGGACGACACTTAAAATCTTTGATACTCGCTGACAGTGGTAGGTTTCCGCTCTCCTTAAAAACGAGCTCTTTGAATCCAAGCGATAAGAGACTTCCGGTGTCCGCTTGTATTTCGATGAGATCTTCAGGGCTCAATTTACCTTTGGTTCGATTCGATTTTCGCTTGAGTTCAATCAGCTGTTGAATTCGTAGTGATCTGTAAGGAGTTGCGAAAAACCATCCGTAGTCAGATTGTCGAGCTCCATTAAAAGGTGCTTGGTTAGCCGTGATCACAAAATCCCGCGCGTTTTCAATCGCCGGATTTTCTTCTGGCGGTAGAAATCCCTGCCAAACGTCGGCAGACTTAGATGCTTCACTCACCAGTCGCCCATCTCGGCTTCTACGATCTGGAAACAAGCCTGCCAATTTGTAAGTGACTGTACCTTTTTGGTCGGCACAAACAAAGTTTTGCGCGGGAGCCACGTATCCCTTGAGAGCATCTAGGCAGTCCGAAGCTTTCTTCGCACGATTGAGAGCTAAAAATGATTTTAGTTCGTTAGAGGGAATCAGACCAGTCCACTGAAGTGCAAGTCCTGACGGCGTTTGTGCCACGGCCTTCGCTTCACCTTCTTCAAAGAGAATTGGTCCAATGTGAGTTTCTCTTGTTTGAACGATCTCATGCTGACCATCAGGCAAAAGAATTTTCTCTTCAGCAAGAATCACCGGGCGCCAAGAGTCTTCAAAAAGATATTCGCGGCGGGTCTCATCGCGAAATCGAAGTGAATACCAGTCGAGTACATCGTTGGTCCCATTGGTAACGGCCCACCCCATGTTTTCATTGAATCCAACGATAACGCCGGGAGCACCAGGAAGACTTGCGCCGTAAACGTTGAACCCTGGTCCAGTCAGCTGAATAGGAAACCAAAGTGCCGGCAGTGTGTAACTGAGATGAAGATCGTTCGATAAAGCTGGACGACCATTTGACATGTGTTTCGCAGCGACGGCCCAGTTGTTACTTCCGTTTGTGGGATCTGGTCGAACGAGATCTGGAATCTTTCGGTCAGAAAAAGCGAAGTCTCTTTGTGCATAGCTAGGCACGCCTGGATTCTCGACTCGAGAAACCCTCGTTGTCGGAGACTCGCGATCGCCCATAACTGTTCCAGGCA
>JAXMMN010000782.1:0-3995 GCA_034366485.1 Bdellovibrionales bacterium | reverse complement strand
GCCGGAGGCCGTAGCGCCACGATAGTCTTTCCGTGCCGCTGCACGGAAAGCAGCGGAGGCCGGAGGCCGTAGCGCCACTACAGTGAATCGATGGCCATTGTGTGAAGTGCTGGGCGAAGCTCTAAGAATCGACCATTTTTTCGAGTCGGACAAACGCGGTTCGAAAGAATCGCAATCAACCGATCGTTCTTTGGGTCAAACCACAAAGATGTTCCCGTGAACCCTGTATGACCGACGCTCGATAGGTCAAAGCGAGGCCCGCAGCTTGCCGAACCTTTGGTTGGCATCATAAACCCCGTGGCCCAATCGCCTTTTTCCCGTTTTACTGTGCGCTTTAAAAAGTTTTGACCCGAGGAAGGAAGCTTCGATTTTTTACCGAGAGCAAGCTTCCGCAGTTCAAGACCATAAAGAGAGAGATCGTGAATGGGTCCAAAAAGTCCTGCGTGCGGTGCAATTCCGTGCAAAGCGCTCGTGTTCTCGTCATGCACCAGTCCCTGAACTGGCTTCTTTCCACGCCGTAGATCCACTTCGGTCGGTGCCGTTTGTTTTTTTACCGCGCTCGCAAGTCGCGCGCCATGAGGCAAAACTACGTGCGAACGGTGTGCTACGTGAAAGCTAGTTTCAAAAAGCTCCAAGCGCTCTGCAATCATGGACCAGCGCCGCGGAAATCCAGCCAATGTCGCTCGTCGCAGGATTTCTCCGAGAAGAAAGAAATCTAAATCTGAATAGATCGCGCGACCATGGCGATGTTTTTCCAGTTCACCGTTGCCGGCACGCTTTTTCGCATCTCGTACAACCTCGTGCAGTAGCTGCGGCCAAGCCGATTCATGATCTTTGGAGCCCGCACGATCTAGCTTCTTAAAAAATGGCTTCCACCACGACATGCCCGCCGAGTGTGTGAGAAGATGCTTCACCTTCAAAGTTTGAAACACAGGTGCCGGTCCAAGTTCAGGCAACCAATCCGCAAGCGTATCTGACAATTTCAAATCACCATCATCAACAGCGATCATCGTCGACGTCGTCGAAAAAACTATTTTTGTCAGTGACGCCCAGTCGTAAAATCGATAGCGGTCTCCGAAGGCTAGATCAATTCGAAGCTTTCCTTTTTCAAAAACTTGGATTTGAAAACTAGGTGTCGCATCAGACCAACCACGACCATCTTTTGATCGCCAAGCGTCAAGCTTTGTCAAAAATCGACTTTCGCTTGTCACGTCCTACGACCTTTTGTCTGAGTTTCGACGCCCGTTGAAATGAGAAGTTCACCCTCTCGAAGATTCAACCGCGCAGCTGTACACAATGGAACAATTCTTTGATCGACGCCATGTCCACTTTTTAAACCAGTGAAAACTGGAATTCCCATTTCAAACGCGAGGGTTTCTGCAAATCGCGCGATCACACCTGGAACCAGGGACTTTCCGTTTTTTTCGTCTCCCTCAATAAAGTCGCCAAAAACAATCGCCTTCGTCTTTTTAGAAATGATTCCCACTTGAACGAGTTGAACCAACCAGCGATCGACCCGATAGCCCCGCTCGCCGACGTCTTCGAAGTACAAGATTTTTCCATCAGTTGTCGGATGAATCGAGGTGCCATTCGCACTGGCGAACGTAAGAAGATTTCCACCAGTGACCGTGCCTTCAACCACGCCAGATTTCGATTTTTTTGAAAGTAAGCTTTTTACTTGGCTCGCCTTCCCTAGCTGCGTGAGGCCCGTGTGGCGAACTTCTTCTGTCTCGCCAAACACGACCTGCTTCAGCTCATCAATCTGCTCTCGAATCGGAATCGGCCTTCCCATCGCAACGCTTGGATCGATCACTCGACCTAAACGATCAAGCAGCGGTGCCTGAAGTGATGGCCATTGCCATTTCATTTCAAGAAACAGCTGAAGAGTTGTCACATCACTGATGCCAAGAAGTGGCTTCACCATTGAAGGTCTCTTCAATTTCAAAAGGCCGGGAATCAAACGAATGGAACCGTAACCACCGCGAAGACACCAAATGGCGCGCGACGATTTCGAGGTCAATGCCGTTTCCAAATGTCTCAATCGCTTGAGATCTGCGTTGGATGACAAAATGTCGTCGCCAAAAAGATCTTTAGGTAAACGTGGACGAAGTCCCCACTGCTCCAAAAATTTGACTCCAGCTTCTACCTCGGCATCAGTGGAACGAAAGCCGGGCGCGACAACATCAACGACATCACCTTTCTTTAAGGCCTGCCAAACTTTAAAGGCCACGAACATTTCCTTTCGGGATCGTGTCGAGCCCGAACAAGGGCGTGGGATACTTCTGGTCAAAGCAGGCCGCACTATAACCACCCTTTTCGCCTCGGACAGCCGTCATCAAACCCTCAAGACTTAGGTACCTCAATGAGTCTGCGCCGACGAAAGAGCAGATCTCATCGACAGTTTGTTTCGAAGCAATCAGCTGAGACTTTTCCGGCGTATCGACACCGTAATAGCATGGGCTCACCGTCGGAGGCGCGGCGATTCGTAAATGAACTTCCTTGGCGCCAGCAGCTCGAATGAGAGAAATAATTTTTTTAGAAGTGGTTCCGCGCACAAGAGAATCATCAAGGACAACAACCCGCTTACCATTGAGAACCGCCGATTGAGGGTTGAGCTTGATTTTAACTCCGAAATCCCGAATCGCTTGATGCGGCTGAATAAAAGTTCGGCCGATATAGTGATTTCGAATAATTCCAAGCTCGAAAGGTCGGCCGCTTGCGACACTGTATCCAAGCGCAGCGGGCACGCCACTATCAGGAACCGGAATCACGACATCAAAATCAATTTTTCCTTCTGCACGATCTTGCTCAGCCAGCAATTGTCCTGCACGCTTCCTTACCTCGTAAACACTTTCACCGAACACAATCGAATCCGGTCTCGCAAAATACACGTGTTCAAACACGCACGAGTACTTCGGCTTACCTTTTGCGAATCGAACAGAGTGTTCACCAGTTTCATCGACCCACCAAATCTCGCCCGGCTCGATTTCGCGAACATACTTAGCGCCGACCAGATCTAGCGCACATGTTTCACTCGCCACAACGAAGCCCGTTTGGCCGCTAGGATCCGTGATTTTTCCTAAAACGAGCGGACGAAAGCCGTGCGGATCTCTTGCTGCAATCAGCGATCGATGTGAAAGAACCGTTAAACTAAAGGCCCCCTCGATCTCACTTAAACCTGACTTTAAACATTCAATTAAATCCGAAGACGGATACTTTGCGATCAAATGTAAAATAACTTCTGTGTCATTGGTTCCCTGAAAAATCGATCCTTCCGACTTCAAGCGGTCTTTGACTGGACCCGCATTCACGATATTGCCATTATGAGCAACAGCGACGGGGCCATTCATGAGGTTCGACTGCAGCGGCTGCGCGTTTGCCATTTGATTAAAACCCGTCGTCGAGTACCGAACATGGCCGATCGCTGCGCGGCCCGTGAGGCTATCCAAAGTCACGTCATCAAAAACATCCGACACAAGGCCCAAGCCTTTGTGAACGTGCTGGGTGCCTTCGTCGAGAGTCACGATTCCAGCTGACTCCTGACCCCGATGTTGAATTGCGTAAAGCGAAAGGTAGGCAATTCGACTTGCGTGCTGGTGATTCCAGATTCCTACGACACCACATTCGTCTTTCCAGCTGTTCTTCATTTTATCCTCTGGCCGGTAAAGATTTAAATGCCTTTACCCAGCCATTTTCATAGGTGTCTTTCAAAACTTTCATCGGGAGATTCACGGCATTCCCGAGCGACAGCTCTGCGCCACCTGTTTTCCCTAGGGCCACCACCGTTGGTAAGTTCCCCTGCCCTGCCAATGATTGGATGCGCGAGACAAACGATTCCGAATCCTCTTTCGAAGTTAAAATCACTTCGTAATTGTTTTCAGAAAACAGCAAGCTCGATATCGAGCGACGATCATCCGAATTCCAACGAAGCTTTTCTAAAACTTCTTGCGAGACTTGAATTCCAATTCCGTTTGCCAAGGTCATTTTCGCCATAG
>JAXMMN010000781.1:0-2239 GCA_034366485.1 Bdellovibrionales bacterium | reverse complement strand
CGGTCGCATGATCGTTCGCGGCCAGAGCAAAAACTTTGTGTTCCCAATTTCGAAACAGCCAATGTTCCTCGACAACAAGACAGCCTATATGTGGGCCTATGCGGTTGAGTACGACAAAGCCTACGACGATGTCCTTGCGGCCCATAGCGTGAAGACGAAGCTTGAAGATCTGCACAAAGCAGCACTCGACACTTGTATTCGCGGCGACAACGACGGTCTTGAAAGCTTCTTCAGCAGCCAGGAAGCAAAGTTTGAAGGCTTCTTCGTGATGGACGGAATTGCCAACGATCAAACGAAGCAAATTAAGTTCTTGGAATCTATCAACGAGAACTTTGCCAACTACTACAAACTGCGGACAACCGCAGATGGCAAAGGCCCCACTGGAGAGCGTTGTGATCGCGCCCTCGATGCGGTCGGTGTCATCGTCTCTGCAGCTGGTTTGTTGAACGGCTACTGGCTTCCAGAAGTCCTCGATCAATTGGCAACGAAGTAACAAAGGAGATTTGCGATGAAAAACAAAGACCAAGTCTTCTTACAATTGACCGCCGTACTTTTGGCCTCACAGGTCCTCATGGCTTGTACCAATCGTGAAGTGCCTGTTACGCAACATGAAGGCCCCGTACGATCAGACGAAATCGTTGTTGCGCCTGCAACAGATAAAATCGACATCGAAGCATTTCGCAAAGTCGACACGAACTCGCTGAACGCAAAGCTATCGAACGCAGGAACAGCCGATAAGATCGGAGCCTTGACCGCGCTTGCGCCGTTTGTGCTTGACCGTGCCTATGTAGAAAACGAACGCATGACTTCTTCACCACAGATGCGCCAAGCTTTGACTGTCTTCATGCGAGCTCTGGTTGGCGATAGTCAGACAAAAGGCTTAGCGCAAATCGACCCAAAAGCCGCCGCACCGTGGCTGGAAAAAACGCGTGTTGTAATTGAAAGTGGCTGCGACGGCACAGGTGCCGGCTGCTCGAAGGCGATTCTTTCGTTTTTCCGCAAAGACACGGGATCGTCGAAAGTCATGGAGCTTTCGGCGCGTGAAGTTGAAGCCGATATCGATCAATCTTTAAAATTAACATCTACATCTAAGAAGATTAAAAATGACCTCGTTCGGATTTACTATCGCCGTTTAAAAATGGCCTATGAGCTTAAAAACCGAACCATGGACCGAGAGCTCGAGTTTCTTTACCTTGCTCGTGCCTCACAATATGCAGAGGCCTTTGATTCAGAAATTCCGACTTCTCGCGAACGCGAACTTTTAGCGCAACACGTAGAAGTGTTTGAAACCATTCTGGCCGGCTTCAATCCCGATCTCTCGAACCAAGAGTTTCGAAAGCGATTTGAAGTGTTCGTGAACAACTTCGGTCCCTGGCGCTATTCGCGCCGTGGCGAAAATCCCTTCGGCCGCGCCGCGACCCGCATGCTTTCTCTTGCCGCGAAGAACTTCCTGTACACGTCGGACGGCAAAACACTTTCGTCGTCGCTATCCCTCGCGATAAAAGAATCGCAAGAAATACCGAAAGCTCCGGCCGGGCAAGACCAGGCTCAGTTCGAACAAAAAACTTTCGATGGTCTCGAAGGCTCCTTCGCAGTTGTCACAAAACAAATCCGCGAACGTCAGCCAGCAATCTGGAAGAACCTTGGACTCAATGATTCGTTTAAGCGAGATGAGTACTTCTTTTTGATTGATCGTGTTTTTGGCGATCACTTAACTATCGAGGATGGCAGCGAAGTTTGGCGCGGAACCAGACAAGATTCAAAAGCACTCTTGTTGGTCGCTGAACAATACGTAAAAATCCAAATTGCCGCGCAAATTGTTCGAACGAACAAGTACATGGCTGATATCTATTCCAACCGCGATTGGTCGTCGACGACATTGCTTGAGAAAGCCATTGAGCGATCGTACCCCGTTCAGACGCAGTGGAATCAGCTTCTTGGCCGGATCGAACGAATTCATTTGTTCTTGGATCGCAACTTAAAGTCGACGGAAGACATTTGGGGTGCATCGGAATTCAGCAAAGTCGACAAGATGTTCACGAGCATCCGTCGCAACATCAAGTATCTGTCTGTTTACCCCAACATGATGCTGATGGCCTACTATATGGCTGAATCGAAATTCAAACTGCCGGTTTACACGTTCTTCGGCAAAATCGATATCGACACAGCTATGATTATTGGCTGGTTCTTCGACGGAAAGCTTGCGCCATTTTTCAACTTCGGGAATGACGGCAATCCG
>JAXMMN010000780.1:0-1348 GCA_034366485.1 Bdellovibrionales bacterium | reverse complement strand
AAAATATCGCGCGACCGTCGTTGCACGCTTCAAGGAAACAAAATTCTGGAAAGCAGTTAAGTCGACCTCGTTCTTCAAGTTCTACGCAAAATATGACGAGCTCTACGGCGCTTAGCGGTCGCCACTCGTCGAATCGCCGATCGCGAGCAGAAATTCAGCGTAGACCGTTTATTAAATTTAAAATTAAGACTTCAGGAGCAACACTATCATGACTGACAAAAACAAACTACCCGACGATAAGTCAGCCGCAAAACCTGTTAAGAAAAAAGGCCCCATTCGCTTCGAGGCCATCATCCCTTTATCAATCGTGGCAGCTCTCATCTGGGCTTACTTCTTTTTCTTCTTCGACTCTCACGCACGCCGCGCTCTTGAGTACGTGGCCACCCAAGCCAACGGAGCGGAAGTTAATATTGGCTCGCTCAAAACGAGTTTCCTCGACGCCTCTCTAGAAGTTCGCGGAATTCAGGTGACGAATGCTGAAGCTCCAGAAAAAAACACCGTCGAACTAGGAAGCATGCGTTGGGAAATGTTGTGGGATGCACTTCTTCGCGGAAAGGTTGCAATCGAAGATGCGAGCATTCTCGATATCCGGCTCGGCACGAAGCGCGCCCGTCCTGGCCGCGTACTTCCACCCGATCCGCCAAGTGGTTCCAACTACGACAAGTTAAAGGCCGAAGCTCTTGCGAGTGCAGAAAAGCAGTTTAGCCAGAATGTCCTCGGAGATGCGGCCTCGCTCCTTCAAGGGGCCGACCCTGCTAGCCAGCTTCAATCCATCGGTGACGAACTGAAAAGTTCTAAACGCATCAAGGAATTGGAAGAAGAACTCAAAAAGAAAAAGCTTGAATGGGAACAGCGGATCGCCAAGCTTCCAAAGAACGAGGACATCAAAGCCTTTGAAGCGCGTGGCAAGGCGATCAAAACTTCTGGTTTTTCAAACCCCATGGAAGTCACCCAGTCCGTACAGCAAGTCGATGCTCTCATCAAAGACGTTGACTCAAAAGTTAAAGAAGTTCAGAGCACCAGCCAGGCCGTCGGCTCAGAAATGAAGTCGATGCAGACAAGCTTTGATGATTTGAAAAAGTTTGTGGAGAACGACATCAAAGATCTCCAGAACCGGCTTAAGATTCCGTCGCTCGACGCAGGCTCAATCGCAAAATCTATTTTTGGCCCAATGATTCTTTCGCGTGTTCGCCAAGCCGAAAAGTATATGGATAAGGCACGCGCCTACATGCCGCCAAAGAAAACTGCCGAACAGAAAGCCGAGTTCGCGAAACCAAAACCTCGTGCCAGATCTGAGGGCCGAAACTATAAGTTTGGTCGACAAAAAGCTTACCCACTTTTCTGGTTA
>JAXMMN010000779.1:0-1559 GCA_034366485.1 Bdellovibrionales bacterium | reverse complement strand
GAGATCAAGACGTTCGGCCCTATGTCTTTGTGCGTCCCGAAAATAGAATGCCAAATCCAGGTGGCTTACATAAGTCGCTGGATTGGTTTCCTCATCAAGTGCTCTATAAAAACCCTCTTGAAATGGATCAAGTGAAGTTTGCAGATCGCATTCTTCGTTTAGAAACCAAAGCCTTCGGTCCAAGCGGAATGGAAATGCCTCGCTGGGTGTTCTACGATTGCGCCATCGTTCCGGGGTTTGTCGCAGGCTTTGCGGCGAGAACCAAAAGCCTTCCGCCCGCTGTTCGCGAGGCTTTGGGGGTGGTCGGCGAGGCGCATGAAAAAGAAGAAGAGTGGACGCCACTTTCTTTGTTTATCATTATTCCCACGATGTCCGACAAAGGTGAATGGGTTGCGCACAATCTTTGCTCAGTGAATTCTATTCTGCCGAAAGAGCACCAGTATTACGGCATTGGCTTTCTCTCGAAGGGATTTGGCCTCTGGTATGCGAATGTCCAAAAAGTTTGCGGTATGACTCAATGGACGTCGCCGTCTGTTCGGCTTCATGCGCACTACGGTGACTTCGAAGTTTTAACGGCCTTCACGCCCGTTCATTCTTATTCGCACACGTTGACCTATCGAGTGGAAGTGGACACCAAGCTGTGGTCACAGTTTTTTGAAAAGAAGGACGCTCGAAACTTCGGTCATCAGTACTCTCCTGCTGGGTTCAATGTCGAGCCTACCGTCGAATCGTCACTCATTTCCTTTCAAAGGCGTCTGGAAGCCGGTGAGGGGCCCTACTACATTGATGGAGCAGAAACAGTCGAGAAGCCGCTAGGTGCGGCACTCACTGTCTATAAGAACACCCCGCCGAGATCCTGACCTGAAACCCCTTTGCCGAATCTTAGCGTTTCACAGCGTTGGAGCCGTGCTAAGCATTAGTTTTAATTAAGAAGAAGTAAGCGAACGGGGTACGGAAAATGGCGCGTAATAGTCGAGAATCAAAAACTGTCAAAGCCAAGAATTCTAAAGTTCCATTGAAGATGAGCACGAAAGCGCGCGCAAAAGCTGGCAAAGGTTCTTCTGAAATGGAGGCCGCTGGTAAACCAGGAAGGCCATCGATTGCCGGTGTCGAGCGTGGTTTAACGGCATTTGGTGAGCGTCTTGTTTTGACTCTTCAAAGCAAGGGTATGAGCGATAGCGAGCTGGCGGATGCGCTTGGGATCGCACAGCCCAATATTCACACTTTGAAGTATAAGACAGACCGCCCGCGCTACCGAACAGTCGAGAAAATTGCCAAGGTTTTGGGAGTTGAAACTCAAGCCCTATTGCCTCAAACCATGAGCATTGGCAGCCCGGCGATGCAAGATGGGACGAAAGTCTATCTCGTAATTGAGAGCGCTGGTGGCCGTCAGACGATTCGTTTGGCGTAAATCATACGAAAATTCCCCTCTGGCCCCTGAAATCGTGCCATTAAGCGGCGCTTCCCATATATGTCTCGTGACGAAGTGAAGCGCCGAACGTAGAATGTTGGTTCATGTCTCAAATGACCGAATTTAAAGATCTCCCTGCCCTCGCCCG
>JAXMMN010000778.1:0-2478 GCA_034366485.1 Bdellovibrionales bacterium | reverse complement strand
CGGGAAAGTCCCAGGTTCTAACTGCGATTCTGGCAAATGCTGCGCGCCTTGGCTGGAAGACGCTGATCGCGTCTAAAAACAACAAGGCGGTCGATGTTGTTGAGGCAAGGGCAAACGGGCTTGCCGCTTCGCCATTTCTGCTTCGACTGGGTGGGCAAACTGGTGCGAAAGACCTGGCACAGCAGATAACGCATATTCTGTCAGCGAGCCCCATTCAGTCGGTGACGGATTCTGTTTCACTTGCAAAAGAATACCGAGACCTAAGGAAAGAGCGTGAAGACCACGAAGAGAAAATCGCTAAATTGATTCAGCTCAGAAATGATGTCGACGGTCTTGACCGGGAAATGGACATCCTGAAGAGAAAGTACAGCGCAGAATTTGTTGAGTGCTTAAGGCGTATCACCGTCACGAGACTTGCGGACCTACGAAACAAGATCGAGACGAACTTCAAGCGCGCAACAAAAACTGAGGCATCTTTCTTTGAGCGACTATTCTGGAGCCTGATCGAAACGCGAAGAAATCTCGACCTATCGGATTCACTCGAGGAAGCTATCACGGAGGTCCAAAATTGCGGACTCGAACAGGCATTACCAGGCAAGCGATTGCCGACCGAGGTTGCAAATGCTCTTCGTGCGCTCGAAAGCGATGGGCAAATGGTGCACGACTATTCGGCAAAGCTTGATACGCTGCTTCGGTCAAAGACCTTAGAACAGCACTATGAGGCGCTAAGCGACGTCAACGAGCTCATTGAAACCAAGGGTATCGAGGTATGGCAGGGTTTCTTGAAGTCCCGCTATGCGAAGCTTCGAGTCGAAGACCGAAAGCTTCTAGGTGAGTACGCGAGTCTTTTGAATCTCATGAAAGAGTCGAGCACCGAATCTTCAGATATTTCTCGAGACCTGCGCCGTCAGTTCAATCAGCTCACGGGAAAGATCTCTCACATCTTCACCGCCTCCGCGATAACCTCGCTCTCCTTGCACGGTCGAGTTCCATTTCAGCCGGCGTCGCTGGATCTTGTTCTGATCGACGAAGCAAGTCAGTGCGACATCGCTTCAGCCATCCCGTTATTACTAAGGGCGAAGCGGGTCGTTGTGATCGGCGACCCTCAGCAGCTAAGTCACATTACCCAGGTCACGCCAAGACGCGATGCGAGCTTGCTAAAAGACTTTGGTCTCGAGTTTTTTCGCACATGGGGTTACAGCCAGAACTCGCTCTTTATGATGGCTGCCGCGAACTGTCGGTCGGACGACGTCGTGACGCTGGTCGAACACCATCGGTCGGTCTACGACATCATCTCGTTCTCGAACAGCTTCTTCTATCAGAACAAACTTCGGGTCGCGACCCGATCCCGAAAGAAAGAGACCGAGCCAGCCGTCGAATGGCGGGACGTAAAGGGCACAGTCAAAAAAGTCTACGGCCGAGGCGCCGTGAATGATGAAGAGGCCAAGGCAGTCGCGGCCTACATCGAGGACCTTGTTCTCAAGCATGGTTACAATGGGAGCGTAGGAGTGGTGACTCCATTTCGTGGGCAGGCCAATCGCATTCGAGACTACGTCGGTAAAATCGAAGGATTGGAAATCACATCGGTCGATCTCATCGTCGACACGGTTCACAAGTTTCAAGGCGACGAGCGTGACATGATGATCTTCTCTCCAGTCGTGAGTGAAGGCATCTCGCCGAGCGCCCTCGGATTCCTCGCTTCCCAAGGCAACATCTTCAACGTAGCCGTGACGCGTGCGCGGTCGCGCTTGATCACGATCGGCGACAAGGCCGCCTGTGCGAGTTCGAATGTGTCGTACCTCGCTGCGTTCGTTAGTCACGTCGAGCAAACGACGCAGAACAGTCCCGCAACACGTCCGGATGTCTTTGCTAAAGCCTCGGCCTCAAATGGGGAGTACCCGGCTGTCGCCAACCCCGATCAAGTGTCAGACTGGGAGCGGCTGTTTTATCGAACGCTTCACCGGCACGGAATTCGTGCGATCCCTCAGTATCCGCTTGATGAGTACCGATTGGATTTTGCGATCATAGATGGCGACCGGAAGCTCAACATCGAAGTCGATGGCGAACTCTACCACCGCGGATGGGACGGTGAGCTCATCGAGCGCGATCAAATTCGCAACCGCCGCCTTGTCGAACAAGGTTGGACCGTTCTTCGTTTCTGGGTCTACCAGATCCGCGACCATGAGGAATCGTGCGTCGCCGAGATTAGAGAGTGGCTTCAAAAGGCTGCCTAATTAGCCTGAATTGAAGTGACAAACTGTGACCATGTTTGGCGCATGTCGAATTCACGGCCGTTGAGCTTGAATTGCGGGTCGCTCTCAGCACCGTCGACTAGTGTGGTGAAATTCGTATTTTTCTATATAAAAATTGGGACTTGTGGCCTCTAATGACACAATTCCGATTCAGGCTTGATGATCTGTGGTCTTGTGATTCTCGCCCGCATACTACATCTACACCAATCGACCGGTTCCTTCGCTC
>JAXMMN010000777.1:0-8258 GCA_034366485.1 Bdellovibrionales bacterium | reverse complement strand
CACGGGCGAAGCAAAGTCGTTTCTTAATTTACGGCTGCAGCCGGGTGTAGATCGATACTATGAAATCGGAATTGTCGACGACGCAACCGGTACTCGCGAACGAGCTCGAATTTCTACAACGACCAATGGCGTAGAGACGGTCACGATCGAAAACAGAACTTTCCAAGATCGTGTAAAGTTCAACGCGTTGTTTGCTAAAAACTTTTGGAACCTGACTTTAAAGGGCGGAATCATCGAAAACGCCGGCGGTGTCGGAGCTGATTACTATTTGATGAAACGAAATCTTCGCCTGTCGGTAGAAGCGTTTGATTTCGGAAATTTACAAGTACGTGCGACGGCCCGTTACAACTTCTGGAGTGGACTCTATATCGCGGCCGGTGGCGAAGACATGGCTTCGAAAACTGGCAACGCCAGTGCCTTCATCGGTGGCGGTCTCTTCCTGACCAACGACGATCTCAAGCTTCTTCTTACAAAAATGCCGTTCTAGTCATTGCAAATTTTGTGAGTATTTAAGTGTCTGTCTCAAATTGAGACAGTATTTGTTCATCGCGGACTGAACCTAGACCTGTTTTTTACCGATCTTATATATGAATGAATCGGTTTAACTGGCATGTCAAAAAGTGCGGGAATTTCGTCTTTTTGTCTATCGTGCTCTTCTTTCTTGGCGGTGGGATTAGCGATGTCCATGGGGAAGCCGTGCGAGTACGTTCGACGACTGGCGCGTCAGGTGTTTCTCGAACGCAGGTGAACCCACCAACTTCAGAGACTGAACTAGAAAAAATCGGTCAGCTTTCTTCGCCTTTTCCAGCTTGTGAAGCACTGAAGCTGGTTGATTCGGAAAGCTACAAAAAAAATGAGTCGCGGTGGCGCCAGGTTTCTTTGGGCTCGGACTTCAAGGGCCCAATTGAACTCGTGCCTTCCACTTCCATGTTTAAATCCTTTGATGGGCAATCAGCTAACAAGCCGGGTTCGATGTCGCCCACTCAGTTTTTGGAAAGCGTTGGTCAGCGCGCGGTCTACGACTTGAACTCGGGACTTGAGCAGTATCGCGATCTAAAAAAGTGTGTCGCAGAGAACACCAATTCGGTGATTTGCGAGAAGCTGAAGGATGGGTTTAAGCGCGGCTTTGAAAAAAGCGGCCCCGCTCTTCGCAATGCCCTCGCGCGATCTGCCTTTGTTGATTCGCTCTATGTTTCTCGTGCAATCGCGATGAATGATCCATCGGATTTTGTAAACTCAAGAATGGATATCAAAAAAGCCGGCGTATTTGGTGCAACTCCCCATCGCGCCTTGTCCGGCGAGGAACTTTCGGCGGCGCGGGCTGACGTTCGGCAAGCATTCGCAAATGCTAAAAAAGACTATTACGAAATGGTTGAAGCGCGTCTCGCCGAACGGCAAAAAGAGGGTGCGTGGACAAAAGACATCATCGACCGAGAGCGGTTAACGATGACGTCTCCTCAGGCACTTTCGGCGGCAATCGGATCTCGAATGGCCGACTATCGCGCCGCGCGCGTGGCCGACTATTATCGCGCCATGACGAACTCGCCGCAGCTCGCATACTCCGTCAGCGTGCCGCAATCAGATCGAGAGATGATGAAGATCCTCGATAGGATGATTGCAGATGGTGAAAGTCAGCTCAAAAAAACGAAAGAAACCTTGGCCGGCGCGAAAGCATCTTCGCAGTCCAACTCTCGTTCGCGTGGAAAGCTGACGGATCATCATTTGAAACTTGCCGGCTATAGTTCAACAGTTGAAAAAGTTTTGCAGGACGAAGCCATGCAGTCCAAACCACAAGGTCGACCCATGCACTGCGGGCTCGCCGTCGGTCTTCATAATGAACTTCTCGCCTCGCAATCGGCGGACGGACTTTTGATTGCCGGAGCCTTGATCACGGCTCCGATCGGGGCGGCGATCGCTGTGCCAAGATTAGCAATGGCCATTGGCGCAGGATCACTGGCATCCGGTGCGGGACTTTCTTCGGTGGTTGTAGGAACCGGAATTTCAAGTGGTCTACTTTCAGCCGGCCGGGATGTCGCGATCGCTCAATCGGCGTTGTCGGAAGTGCGCACCGGGCTTCGTACGGCCGATGATGCGCGGGCGGCTGTGTCGGCTGGAAATATGGCGGCGATTGGCGTCGCCACGTCCGTCGCGCTCGGCATAAAGCCGAGTTTAGTTGCGGTGGGGCGTTCGTCGGCGAATGCGTCGAAGGTCACTCATGTTGCGGCGAAGGTGAAGTTTCCGCCGGCCATTCAAGAAACGGTGGGGCAGACAATTCGCGGTAAAGTGATGGATGTCTCGCGTTTAAGGACGTCCCTAAAACTTTTGAAAGCGAACGACAAATCGGCGGCTGATAGTTTATCCAAACTGGAAGACGGCATATACATTTATGGAATCGACAGAAAGGGTAATGTCGGAATGATTCCGCGCAATCTAGACCCTGGCGGCTCGATTGACGAGACCTCGACTTTCATCGGGTCGCATCTAGGTCTTCGTGCTGCTATGAAAGACGCTGTAGGCGGGGAAGTCGATTTTGTGTCGGCCGGCGAAGTGATCGTTCGAAACGGCCGCACGATGGCAGTTACGAACGGTGCCGGCAGTTTCAAGAATGGAACCGAGCATCTTGAGTTTGGCGTGGAGCAATTGAAGCAGCGTGGTTTGAAAGTTGATGGTCGAACAGAAATTCGCGATTTCTCTAACAAGAATAATTTTTATGAAGACCCACACGACGCTGTGTCAGATCAAATTCCACGAGAAATCAAAGTCGCTAGAGATCCGGTGTTGCGCGACCTCCATAAAGAGACATCAGGTCTAGTTGCGCGTGTAGATGCTCAAGGTGTTGCTACCGGTGATGAATTTTTTGAGCGAGCACTTGGTCTTGAGGGCATTGACTCAACGGCCGCCTATCATGCCGCCTCGGTTTACCGTCGATGGCAGAATCCTGCGGAAGGGACGGCGTATTCATTTGAGGGAATTTACAGCCATATTGGGCCCGAGAAGTATCGCGAGGCGCTGCAAGTGATAAGACGAGTTGCGGGTGATCAGTAGCAAATATTTTATTTTGGCCAGCAGAAGCGTCGGTTGGTTGATTCGGTGAGTTTATTTAAGATAGATTCTCGAGCATGCCAAAATTTAAGAATGCCCTCGTCAGCGTTTCCGACAAAGCCGGTCTGGTTGATTTTTTAAAGCCGCTTGTTCAAGAGGGCCTCCGCGTCGTTTCGACTGGCGGAACGCTGAAGCATTTAAAAGAAAACGGGATCCCGGCGATCGACATTTCCGAACAGACCGGTTTTCCTGAAGTCATGGATGGGCGGGTAAAAACGCTTCATCCGCGAGTTCACATGGCCCTTCTTTCGCGCGATGGAATGGCGGAAGATCGCACTCTGCTGGAAAAAGAAGGCTTAGATCCGTTTGATCTTCTGATTGTAAATCTCTATCCCTTCGAAGCGGCTCGCGCCAAAGGTGTGCACGGTGATGAGCTTATAGAGTTCATTGATATTGGTGGACCAAGCATGCTTCGTTCGGCTGCGAAAAATCACCAGCGTTTGACGGTATTGACTGACCCCAGCGATTACAAATGGGTTGAAGAAAAAAAATGGCAGTTGAGTCTTGAAGATCGACGGCTTTTGGCGGCAAAAGTATTTTCACACACCAGCCGTTATGACGATCTCATCGCGCGCTCGCTTTCGGAATCTGTTGAATCTTGGAATAGTTTAAATGGACGCCTCGTCAGTGAACTTCGCTACGGTGAAAATCCCCATCAAAAGGCAGCGTGGTATCGCGATCCGATGGCGAAGTCGGGACTGCATGACGCACAGATTCTCCACGGGAAGGCACTTTCTTATAATAACCTCCTGGATCTCGATGCGGCATGTGCGGCGGTCACAGAGTTTCGAAGTCCTGCTGCGGTCGCGGTGAAACATAACAATCCATGCGGTGTCGGCACGGATCGCGACTCGGCAACTGCCTCTGGAATTGCTAGCGCAGTACGCCGAGCGGTGGCAGCTGATCCAGTTAGCGTTTTTGGTGGCATCATTGCGCTCAATCGCACAGTTGATTTTGCCGCGGCGGAGGCGATGGCCTCCATCTTCCTCGAGTGTGTGATCGCGCCGGAATTTAGCCCAGAGGCTCTCGCCCGATTGAAGGCGAAAAAAGATCTTCGAATCCTTGTTTGGCCGGGTCTTGCTGATCACCAACCTGTTCGCCAATTTAAAACAATTGCCGGTGGGTACTTGATGCAATCAGCCGACCGTACGAGTGACTGGAGTGATGCGTGGAAAGTCGCCGGAGCCAAAGGCGAATCGGCGCTCACGCCAGCAGTGAAAGCCGACTTGCTGCTCGCTTGGAAAGTTTGCGCTCACTTGCGCTCCAACGCGATTGCCATCGCAAGCGAGGGCCAAACCGTTGGTCTTGGTATGGGGCAGGTCAACCGTGTCGATGCTGTGGAGCATGCGATTGCGAGAATGAGGAAGCACCAGCCTAACTGTGTAAACCCTGTTTTGGCGAGCGATGCGTTTTTTCCATTCTCAGATTCAATGGAAAAAATCGCGGAGGCCGGGATCCGATTTGTCATTCAGCCGGGTGGATCGATCCGCGACGAAGAGGTCTTAGCTCGTGCTCAGGCGCTGGGCATCACTACCGTTTTGACTGGTACACGACACTTTCGTCACTAGGCTCTAGGTCTAGGTCGCTGGAAACGCTTCTATACTGAACGCGTTTCAGTGAAACTAGGTTTTCAGGAGGCGGAGTGGCCGCAGGCGATCAGCATCTAGGAAACACAAAATCGACGTCCGGCAGTTTCGGCAAGACCGGAACGAGCTCGCATAAAGACACGCTTTGGTTGGTTAAATCAGGGGATCGTGTTCTTGGCCCTTTCGCAACTTCGGAAGTGGTGCGCCGCTTGCGTTCAAAAGAGCTCGTGGTTATCGATGAAGTGATCGCACCGCAATCGCGCTGGCGCCATATCCGAGACGAGGCGCTTTTTTCAAATGTCGTCGATGAAATTCGAACGGGCTTGATGTCGGTGCGCGACGATACGGAAGTCGGCGAAAGCGGTGGTGCAGAAACGATCACTGCGAGGTCGTCGGAAGATCGCACGCCGCAAATTCCTGTCGAAGCAGCAGCGACCAACGCGAAATTTGACGGAACGCTGAATCGGATTTCAGATATTGCCGACGCGGAAATCGTATCTGAAACCAACGACCGCGAAGTTATTCATCAAGCGTCAGCGCGCGAAGTTTCGCGTGAATCGTCCCATGGAAAAGGCGGAAAAACTTCTGGCGGAAAGGGCTCAAGTTCTGCACCGAAGACAGGCGGCGTGCATAGCACACTTTCCTACGCGCCACCGAGCGGACGTGAGGTCGACAAGTCGTCGTACGCTGTGGTTTCCAAAACCTCGAGAGTTCTTTGGCTGGTTGTTGGTGTCGCGATCTTGATACTGGGGGCGAGTTTCTATCTTTTCAAAATCGCTCCTATCAAACGAGCAGCCGTTCGCGCGCAGGAAGTGGCTGCGCTAAGAGTGGAAGCCGATCGTGCATGGAATCGGGGAGAATTTGTTCGCGCGCTGAAGTTGTACGATCAAATCGGGAAAGAACCACATGTCGACATGGAGCCGGATCTTCGTGCTGCGATTCTCAAGTTACGTGTTGAACGCGAAACATTAGCGGCGAAACGACAGCTGGAGGAGTTACTTCCACGGTTGGGAACTTCGGAGGCAAAGTCTCGCGCTAAAATTGCGTTGGCAATTTCAAGTTTGCAGGCGGACGAGCCGCTCGAGGCACAAAACTCACTCAGTCGTTTAGTTCGTGAGCCCGAGTCGGGACCGATTGCGTATTTCAACCTCGCAGTCGCGCAAGCGGCATCGGGCCTTCGCCCAGACGCAATTCAAAATTTGCGAAAGCTAGATTCACATCCTACTTTGGGAGCGCCGAGCAAGCTCTTGCGAGCCATGCTCCACTTAAAAGATGGACAAGCACGACCGGCGGCCAATGCCGTAGAGATAGACGAGATCAAAACCGTAGGTGCTTTCCGACAAGAGCTTTTGGCGGTTGGTGCGATTGCGGACTGGTTAGACGGAAACAAGAAACGATCAGCAGTTCGTCTAAAAATGGCTCTTGAAACGGATCCGTTTCAAACAGAAGAATTCTTTTATGATCCTCTTCTCTATTTTGAAATTCTTCGGTGGAAACAAATATTGCCGTTGGCAAAAGATTTCGCCGGGCGGGTGAAAACTAACAGTGCCAAGGCGCTGTACGCTTTGGCGCTGATCAAGTCAGATCGTCGGCCCGAAGCCGCCGGCCTCATCGCCGAGTCTCTGAGTTCGAAAAACAACGATCCAGATCTTCAAGCAGTGAATGCCTATGGACTAATGACACAAAGTCGCGATGACGAAGCTCGCGGCCTGTTGCGATTCACGAAGCCAGCGCAAGGTGAGGCCCCTGTCATCACGATGATTTTAGAAGCTCGTCTCTGCGAACGAGCCGGAGACGCGGCGTGTTCCGATGCACAGTGGATGAAGCTAACGAAAACCGATTCTCATGCTTCAAGTACGATTGCAGCGCAAGTCAGCGTTGCGCGTGCGGAAAGCAAAATCGCTAGTGATCGAACCATGCAAGCCGTCGAGCGCTTAAAAATGCTCTATTCGAATTCGATTCCGGTGATTAAGCTTCATGACGAAGTCATTGCGAATCGATCCGAAGCCGTGGAAGCGACCCCTTGAAGCTGCCAAACGGGTCTTCCATTGCTGCAATGTCAGCACTGGCAGCGATGGCAGCGCTATTTCCACTTATAGTGGCTTGCGAAAAAGAACCTCAGTGGAAACAGCGAGCTTATGTGCAGCACAGCTCGGGAAGTGCCGTCGGAGAAGTTCGTTTGCCCGAAGCGATGTGGAAGCTCTTGATTGATCCAGAAAGACCGTTAAAGAACTTTCTTGGAAAAAGCACAGAGGAAGCGAAGCTATCTCCCGAAGACCAAGAGAAGGAAAAGGCCTCGGCCGTCGTAAAGTCGATCGTCGAGACCGATCTCAAGCCTTTGGCTGTTTATTTCATTGAACAAAGTCATGGCGTCCTTGGTGGTCGCAATCACAAGATTCAGTTTGGCCCGGGTGGCGGTGAAATAGATCTTCGCGATTTTGTTCAAGAGGATCGCGGAGCCTTTCGAGTGGTATTTGAGTTTGCTCCGGAACTAGATCCAAAAATAGCGAAACGTGTGTGGTACCTGTCGAACGCGCGAAAACGGCGTCTTGGAAATGACACTGTCGGAGCTGGCTGTGCCACGTACATGGACATTTCTTCGGTCGTCAACAAGAGCTTAAAAGACGAGGGGCTCCTCGTGGCCATTGGCGATGGCCGGCACGTGAGCGCGCTCGCGGGAACATTCTTCTTTTCAACAAAAAATGGATCGCGAACCGAAGTTTCGCGAGTCACTATTTACGATTCGTCCAAGCGTGCGCTACATTGCCAAGGGCAATTGGAAGCACCTAAAAAACAGGACGACTAAAATGGCACTCGATCTTTCGAAGTACGAGATGCGCTCCCTAGAGGGCGAACTTATTCCGTTTAAGTCTCTTCAAGGGAAGGTCCTGCTTATTGTGAACGTGGCTAGTCGCTGTGGCTTTACGCCTCAGTACGAAGGCCTCCAGGCACTTCATGAAAAATTCAAAGACCGCGGATTTTCTGTTTTAGGGTTTCCTTGCAATCAGTTTGGCTTTCAGGAGCCCGGTTCAGCTCAAGAAATTGCCGATTTCTGCTCGACCAGCTACCAGGTCAGCTTCCCCGTATTCGAAAAGGTGAAAGTGAATGGGATGGATGCGGATCCGATCTTTCGTGATTTGAAAAAGGAAGCCCCCGGAGTGTTGGGAAAGGCGCCTATCGCGTGGAATTTTACGAAGTTTTTATTCGATCGAGACGGCAACGTCGTCTCTAGATACAATCCGACGCGCACTCCCGAATCAATTGCCTCGGAAATTGAAAAGCTGCTAGCTTAAGCCCATGATTACGCGTGAACAAAAAGGGCCGTTCGTTTCGGAACTTGCCGACAAGCAAACGATTGAATCTGTGTTTCTGGTTCGCGAAAAGCATTTCGGAACTGGAAAGAATGGAAAGAACTTTCTTTCTTTACAGCTTGGTGACCGAAGCGGCGCAATTGATTCGCGCATTTGGGAAAATGCGGAGGCCGCTCAGCTGATCGTTCAAACTGGTGATGTCGTTCGGGTGAAAGGGGCTGTTCAAACCTTTCAGGGACGTCTGCAATTGATCGTCCAC
>JAXMMN010000776.1:0-3624 GCA_034366485.1 Bdellovibrionales bacterium | reverse complement strand
TCGATGGTTCGTCACCAGCGGAAAATGACTTTATTCGGAGTCCCGGATCATTTTTGAAAACAACGCGAACAATTGAGCTATTTGATTTGTACCGGAAGCAAATGGGTAAACGTGTTTCGCTAATCATGAATACGGTCGTATCGCGAAATAATTTTCGATCGATGGTTGATCAAGTGGCATTGAACAAGCGTCTCGGTGGTGATTGCGTCCATTTTATCACGCCGATCGCCAATGGTGGACTCGTGGGCGAGGGTATGGCGGAGCGTGAGCTTTTCATATTGCCAGAAGACTTCGCCGAACTAGATAGGCAAATCGATAGAATCATTCACGTCGCGAAAACAACGGACGGCGTTTTGAACAATCCGTCGAGTCTTCAGAATTTCAAAGACTTTTATCGGAGGCAGTTTAGTCAGCATGAACAGGTTATCATTGCCGCACAGAATGCGAAAAAAAATGAGGTTCCTGTTCGGCTCCAAGTGCCTTAACGGCATCAAGGAGTTGAACATTGAAGCCGACGGACGAGGCGTTCTCTGCCAGATGGGTACTCCTGGGTCGGAGGCATTGACGGTCGCCAAAATCGGCGATTTTGATTTTGATGTCGGAAAGTTTTTTGATTCGGCAGAAGTGCGGGAAAAGCGCTTAAATTGCCAAGGCTGTAAGATCAGCTGCCAGCAGCACATTTACTTTGAGCCTCGTGCCGATCATTTACCTAAAATTTTGTTTCGACTGCTAACTCTGCCCTTTCGCGTTCTTGGATTTCATTTTTTAGTTAAATTGAATTTGGCCAAGGAGGCGCCGAATGTCCGGCGTTTTTGATTTACGTAAATTGTCGGTGCTCGATGTTCTCGTGGTCGTGAAACTTCGGGATCGAGAAATATCGGCCGAAGGTATTTCAGAAAGCCTCCTAACAATCATGGATCTCTCAAGAACTGGCCCGCTTGAGTTATCCGTTAAGCAAGTAAAGGTACAAATCCTGGCTATTGATTTGTGCACTTCCAGATCGCCCAGCGAGAAGAGAAATTTGGAAGAAAAGCTTTCCAGTGTTCCCGGCGTGGCGTTTAAGGTTCTGGGGCCGTTTGGGTGTAAGCGCGATGAGGCGATAGCTTCGTACAACGAAGTATTTCGTTTTCCATTTTCAATTCTTGTTGAACTTCCTACGTCCGACCTAAATGCGGCAAAAAATGTATTGAAACTTGTACGGCCGATAGTTGATGGGGCTGACTTTGTTGTTGGTCAGCGAAAGGTGACAGTTTCAGCGTTGGCGCTTTTAAAGCTCAAAGTCTTGCACGGATATTTTTGGCTTCGATTTGGGTATCCAGTCGGAGATTGGACGAGCGAGTATCTTTCATGGCGGCACTGGGCAATTACGTCTGTTGAGTATCAAGTGCTTATGGCAAATGGGACCGCCTACCTAGCGGAATTGAAGAATCGGTGTCTCGATAAAGGCTTTCGCGCGCGATCAGTTGAATTGATTGGCGAGCCTCCTTCGAGCGAATTCGAATTTCTTCGTGGCTTTCGAGTTTTTGAAGAGGCCCGAGGAATTCAATCGACTCTATAGATCAGCAAAATAGATCAGCAAAATAGATCAGTAATAGACGCCGAGCCAAAGGGTGCGGGCAAACTCGCCAACTTTGTTTTCATCCTTTAATTGAATGAACTCGTATTGAACGATCACTCCGTAGCGATGCCCGTCGATTTGATGGATGACGAAGACATCGGCCAAGAGATCTCCTGCTTTATTTGTTTCGATCGGCGCTTTGATTTTCTCGATCCAGTCAGAGGCAGGTGAATGGCCATCGGAGCGCAGGCGGATCTTCGCCACGCGTTTTAGCATTTCGCCCTGTTTGGTTTTTGCCAGGAGATCGAGATCTGCTTTCCAGCTTTGCTCGAATTTTTCAGGCGGAGGCAAAAGCCAGTACCGCTGATTGAAACCTACCAACGCAATGAGTGCCGCAAGCGCAAGAGACGAGAGAAGTAAGACGATCCCGACATGCGAGGAGCCGCGTTGGGTGTTCAGCTCAGGTTTTTTCATCTGTAGGCTCCTCAGTCGAAATTTGATTTCTCTAGTTTTCGGCACCTGCCCCCTGGTTGTCGAGCGTTGAGCCAAGTGGGGTCGAGGCGGGTGACAATCTGCGCGCGGTGACGTTTTCGGCACGTTCATATATTATTGAATTTACTTATGTTTTCTAGATTGCCAAAGTTTCCTGGTCGCAAATCGAGACACTTTTGACGGCGGGGTGGTCGACGGTCGCTTGGTGCGTAAATACCTGAAACCACATGGCTTTTGTCTGCTGGCGAATTCTTTTTCAACTTGGTCCGTGGCTTGAAGAATGGTTCGTGTGGAAATGCGTGTTGAGAAGCACGTCGGAGGAATCATGAGTCAGCAATTAGAACGTCAAGCAAAAGCGGTACTGGCGATTTTAGCGATCAGCTACTTCGGTGCGTGTGCACCGGTGAAGTTCGATACAGTGCCTGCCGAAGGCGATAAAGTTGTGACTCCTCGATGTGAAGGGTCGACTTGCTACTACGACATCGTTGAAGAGAAAACGGTGGGCGAAGGGCTCGTCGACATTCTAATCGTTAACGACAACTCGGGATCGATGTCCTTTGAACAAGCAAAGATGTCGAGTGCCTTCACTGGTTTTTTGACTTCCATCGAAGGGCTTGACTACCGAATCGCAATGACGACAACGGATATTTCAGACACTCGCCAGCGAATCAACAACGTGACAAACATGGCCTACAATCCACCAGGCCCCTACAATGGATACGGCGCACTTCAAGATGGAAAGCTGATCGACTTCTCGTCAGGCTTAAAATATCTCGATCGCAACACGCCAAATAAACAAACACTGTTCAACAACACGATTCGACGTCCAGAGACTGCGACTTGTGAGTCGAGTGGCTTTCAACAGTGTCCGTCGGGCGATGAGCGGGGAATTGTTGCGGCAGGTTTGACGATGAAGAACTTCTCATCGCAGTTTATGCGACCAGCGGCGCACTTCGCGGTCATTGTTCTGGCGGATGAGGATGAGCGCGGAGTCTCAAAATACAATCCATGTAACTACGTTGGAACCGCAGACCGTCAAAACTGTGAAGCGATTAAAACAGCGTACCCCTTTCAAACGGCAGATGAACCGCAGACGTTTGTCGATAGCTTCCGCAGTTTGTTTCCGAACAAAACGATGTCGTTCCACACAATCATCGTGAGACCAGGCGATACAGCATGTCGTTCAGCTCAGACAGGACAAGTGGCGGCGCCAATGCCAGTATTGGGACAAGAAGGATATGCCTACAAGATGGTTCGCGATATGGTTGGCGGCGTTGATGGAAACATCTGTGCATCGAACTACACGAATCAACTTCAGGACATCGGGTACACGATTGGCGATAAGGTCACTTCGTTGCCATTCCGCTGTCGCCCAATTGGAGATGCGTACGAGGTTTACTTCGGCGGCGTTCGAGCGACGTCAGGATTCTCGGCAAACTTCGAAACCATGGTTTTGACAGTCACTGCGGATCTCGACGCTCTTGCGAAAGTGACTCTCAAGTACACTTGTACCAAGTAATCATACTTCATGGTCAGACGGCGCCCGCGGCTTTGCGGCTCGCCGCCGCCTGACA
>JAXMMN010000775.1:0-6286 GCA_034366485.1 Bdellovibrionales bacterium | reverse complement strand
AGCAAAGGAAAAGGATCGGATACAGACGTCGAGAAGAATCTCATCTTTGAATCAGAACGAGCGATTCTACTCGATCACAACTACGACGGAATTGAAGAGTTTGATCACCCACTTCCTAAGTGGTGGTTAGTCACATTCTACGGCACGATGATTTTTGCCGCGATTTATGTGGGCTACTACCATTTGGGCTCAGGCCCATTGCAAGTCGCCGAGCTCGAAAACGATATCGCTGCTATTCAAAAGCTCGCACCAGCGCCGACTTCAGCTGACGATCTTACAGCCAAGGCCATGGCAATAATGGACGATGCGAAGGCGAAAGAGGCCGGCAAAGTCGCGTACCTCGGAAAGTGCGCCGCTTGCCACGGCAATCTTGGCGAAGGCGGCATCGGGCCAAACCTCACAGATAATTTCTGGATTCACGGCGATGGCCAGCCCGCTTCAGTCATAAAAGTGATTGTCGAAGGTGTCGCAGAGAAAGGTATGCCAACATGGGGTGCTATTATTCCGCCAGAAGAAACAGCACAGCTGACGGCATTCATTGCCTCACTCAAGGGCACAAGCCCGCCGAATCCAAAAGCACCGGAAGGGGTCGAGGTTAAGTAAAATGAGCCAGTGGGATCTACACGAGGAACGTCCTGCCTCGTTTGACGAAAAAGGATGGAGAGTAAAAATCCACCCCGCAGAAGTGCGGGGCCTTTGGCGCAAGCGACGCCAAATCGTCCACACGATTCTACTGTTTATTTTTCTTGCTCTTCCATGGTTGAAGATCGACGGCCGACAAGCATTGCTTTTGGACGTCGGAAATCGACAATTCGAGATCTTTGGACTCAGCCTCAGGGCGCACAATGCGCCCCTGCTTGTTTTCATTCTTGCCATCGCAGGTTTTAGTCTCTTTTTGGTAACTGCTGTATGGGGGCGTGTTTGGTGTGGCTGGGCATGCCCGCAAACAGTTTTCATCGAAATGGTTTTTCGGCGAATCGAAAAATGGATTGAAGGGCCCGCTGGAGAGCGTCGGACTCTTCAGGCCAAACCATGGACTGCCTCGAAAATCGCTAAGAAAAGTTTCAAGTGGCTCGTCTTCACGGTCGTGTCGCTGATTCTTACACACAGCTTTCTTGCCTACTTCGTTGGAACAGAAAGACTTTATGAAATGGTTCGGCACGCGCCAAAAGAAAACTGGACCAGTTTTTTGTTCATCGCGTTTTCAACCGGCATCATACTTTTTGATTTCGGCTGGTTTCGAGAACAGTTCTGTATGATTGCTTGCCCTTACGGTCGCTTTCAAAGTGTCTTGATGGATTCGAAGTCCATGATCGTCGGTTACGATGAAAAACGTGGCGAGCCGAGACGAGGAGCTGTCGCTGCAGGAAAGACCCAAGGCGACTGCGTCAATTGCTATCGATGCGTTCAAGTTTGCCCAACTGGAATCGATATTCGCCGCGGAGTGCAGCTTGAATGTATTGCCTGCACTGCCTGCGTTGATGCCTGTGATGAAGTGATGGAGAAAACAGGCAAATCAAAAGGACTGATTCGCTACACCACTCTTCGTGAGCTCGGAGAAGATTTAAAACAACGTGTCGGATTTGAACCTGGGTTTAAACTTTCACCAAGAATCGGAGTTTATCTCTTGGTCATTGTCGGCTCGGTAATTGGTTTAACCTATGGATTAGCCACACATAAAAATCTTGAGATCCTAATTTTTAGAGGAAAGGGCCTCCCCTACCAGATCATTCAACACGCGGGACAGGACTACGTTCTCAATCAATTTTATGTCGAAGCAACAAACACAACAAATTCAGATGTCACTGTTCAATTCGCGGCGGATGACAAGAACGCCGGAGTTGAAGTCATCAACTCCCACGGTGGATTGAACGTACGCGCCGGTAAAATTGAACGTCTGGGTTTCTTTGTGCGCTTTCCAAAATCTGAAGCCACAGAGATTGCCGCAAGCCCACTGCGTGTAAAATTCAAATCGAATGAGCACGAATTCGTGAAGGAGGTTCGCCTTGTTGCCCCCCTCACTAAATGACCTCGTCAATTACACGACACCAGTGGCGGCTCTCCTTCTCGCAGCGGGTTCACTTCTTCATTGCAGTTTGATGTGTGGTCCAATTGCCGCAGCGACAATGAACTCGGCCAAGAAAGCGCCTTCAAGGAAGTGGCGCTTCCTGGAGTATCAACTCGGGCGCTCGATCGCCTATTCCGCTGCAGGATTTGCAGCCGCAAGTGTTGGACATGTGCTAAGGCCCAGTCCCGTCGCGGTCGGTCTATTTCTCGCGTTGGTTCTTGGTCTTGTGATAGTTCAACTCTTTCAAATCACTCTTCCTGGGATCGCGAAGATTTCTACCGGTCGAATTTATTTTCGTCTTGTCACACCACTTCAGCGTTTCAAACCAATTGGAAAACTGCAGTCGTTTGGCCTTGGTCTTCTCACTCCGCTCATTCCCTGCGGCCAACTTTGGATGGTCTTAGGCTTTTCATCTCTTGCAACAAGTCCACTCGAAGGTTCTCTGCTGGCGCTTGGCTTCTCGATTTTTTCTGCGCCCGGGGTCTACGGGTTTTCATTTTTGAAGGAGCAGCTACTAAGACTCAGTCTTCGACAACCGGAACTCGTTAAAGTAGGTCTAAGATCAGCCATCGTTTTTGTCTTGGTTCTCTCGGCGGTGAAGTATTCTTCTCTTCTATCTAATGTCGAAAGGGCCGAAGCGAAGAGCTCCAGCCCGGCAAATCTGATCTGTCACTAAACTTTTTCTATTGAGCGGTTGGCTGCGCGGCCTCTTTCAAAGATTTCGCCTTCTTTAAGAGCTCCAACATTTCCAATCGATACTCATCCGCCTGACCTTTGATTCGAACGTTTTTCTCGGCAATTGAGATCACCTGATTAAACGTCAAATCACCTTTGTTTTTGGAATCTCGAAGTAGCATTCCAAAGCCAGCAACACTTGCGGCAAACTGAAAGTCAGACGTAGCTTGAGCGAATTCTCTCGATTCATTTTTTAGCGGAACTTCAAGTTTGTCACTCTTGTCGCCATCGGGTCGCTTGTAGCGCACTTTAAGCGTGAGCAACTCGTCCGAAGATGCCGAGGGCGCAGCTTTTGTTTCCGCCTGCTGAGTCGTTTCTGTCGTCGACGAATACTTTAGCGGATCTACCGACGGAGCTGTTTCTTGAATCACTCCGTGGGGAACAACTTCGTACAGTGCCGTCACTGTGTGGCCTTCCCCAATTTCCCCTGCGTCTTTCGTGTCGTCATTGAAATCTTCCGCATTCAACATTCGCTTTTCATAACCAATGAGACGGTAAGACTGGGCAGCGGCAGGATTGAACTCGACTTGAATTTTTACATCCTTCGCGATCGTGTTCAACGTGCCTCCTGCTTGTTCTACCAAGACCTTTTTTGCCTCGCGGATGCTGTCGATGTAGGCGTGGTTGCCGTTACCTTTGCCTGCGAGCTTCTGCATGATGCTGTCTTTATAATTTCCCATTCCAAAACCAAGTACCGACAAGAAAACGCCGGACTTAGCTTTTTCTTCAATCAAGCGCACGAGCTCGCCTTCACTGGTCGTTCCGACATTGAAATCACCATCAGTCGCGAGGATCACTCGATTCACTCCACCTTTAATGAATGACTTGCGGGCCGTATCGTAAGCCTCTTGAATTCCTGAGGCGCCATTGGTTGAACCTCCAGCCTGAAGGCGATCAAGCGCACTCATTATTTTTTCTTTTTCCGTACCAGGCGTCGAAGGGAGTACAACACCCGAGCTTCCAGCGTAAACGACGATCGCGACTCGATCTTTTGCGCGCATTTGTTCGACAAGAAGCTTAAAGGCGCTTCGAAGAAGCGGGAGTTTCAAAGGATCTTCCATCGAACCAGACACGTCGATCAAGAAAACCAAATTGCTTGCCGGCCGACTTTCAAGATTTCCTTCTCGACCTTTGAGGCCAATTCTTACCAACTTGTGACGTGGATTCCATGGCGCTGCACTTTGCTCCATGCTAACCGCAAATGGCTGTGACGACGCTCCACCTTTTGGCGCGACGTACTGATAGCGGAAGTAATTCACCATCTCCTCAATCCGCACGGCATCTACTGGCGGAAGTTTGGACGAATTCAAAAATCGACGAACATTGGCATAAGATGCAGTGTCGACGTCGATGGAGAAGGTCGAAAGTGGCTGATCTTTGATCTGCTTAAACTCATTTTCTGAAATGTGACTGTAGGCCTCCGTGTTCGTTTCAACATCCGCAGTTACTGGCTCTGACATCACCGCAGGCGCCTGTCTGCGCCTAGCCATACCCATTCCCATGTCGGCGCTTCGGGAAACTCGAACAGCCTCAGATTTTTTCATCATGCTAGGAGCCGAAGGCATAGCCAGCTGAGCAGCAGAAGCGCCTTGATCTTTATAAGCAGGCTCTTCCTCGGTCATTGCCACTGCGGCCTTGTCATAGGATGACTCTTTAAGTTCATCGTCCGTCGAGACTGCCGCGATTGCATCGACCTCTGCGACGGGCGGCGCAGTTTGAACAGCTTTCTGGGCTGTGGTGACTGGCTGAGCCGCGCCTTCCTGCTTTGGCGGCACTTGACGAACGGCCGTTGGGCCACCGGTTGGGATCTGTGACGTCGATATTTGCTGTTGAAGCTGAGGAACGATAAGCACTCCCAAAAACAATGCAGCTAGAAGTCCACTTGCGGGAAACAAAACAGACTTCGATTTCCACCACGCCGCCGGACGGTCGACAGTTTTAGCGAAGATCGCATCGCGATCTGCAGGCTCCAATCGTTCCGCCGCAGACTGCTTAGCTGACTGGCCAAGCTCTGCCTCAAGCGCCTTTGCAACGGCTTTAATTGAATCCACTTCCGCTTTTAGCTCTGGATCTTTTTCTACCATCTGGCTCATCTGAATCTCCTCTTCTCCTTCGAGCTCACCGAGTGCGAAGGCTGTTAGTTTTGGATCTGATTTCTGGTTCATATCTGACCCTCCTCCGTTTTGAGAATCTTGATGGCTTCATGGATGAGAACACCGACGTACGAGGTCGAGTGTCCTGTGATCGAGCTGATTTCTTTGTACCCAAATCCATCAATGAATTTGAGTTTGATGACTTCCTCCTGTGGTTTCGTCAGTCGCTTCATTCTTTCAAGCAACTGGTTGTTCTTTTGGGTTTCTTCAATTTTTTCGTCGGCTCGCAGCCCCGGATCCGCCTGCTTGGCGAGCAACGAATCGTCGGCGACATCACGCTTGGCTTTCTTCAGAATGTCGAAGGCCTGGTTGCGGACGACTGAAAACAGCCACTGCTTTTCTCGCCCTTCCAATAATTTCGAATCCTCTTTCCAGATTTTCAAATAAGCCTCCTGCACGATTTCTCGTGCCTGCTCCCTCGGAACAATTCGGCAGGCGTAGGACAGAAGAGGCCCCTCGTAGTCTTTAACCAATCTTTTCAACCACTCAGACTGACTCAAGCTTAAGGGCCTTTCTGATGTCGTCACTCGTTCACGCCAGGTCCTATCGTTAATACGATCGAGGTCTGGGTTTCTTAGTGCGAATCGAAAAAAAACTTAGAAAGCTATGTTCTGAGGGTTTTAAGCTTAATGGCAACGTCTCAAATTGAGATGTCGTTACGCCGGTCCAGTTTGTCCTAAGAGGACTTCGAACCCCGCTTACACAATGTTAACTTTTGGGAGCGCATTGGCTTAAATATTTCGATACCTTGCCAAAAGTCTAGGTGGTTGCCGCTCTATGTTTCGCTGGCTTAAACATCGCCAAAAAAGAATGGCGATTCTTAGTAATGTCGATCTTACGACTCCCCTTCAACAGGGGTTGTCGATTCAACTTGCCGAAGATGCCGAGCAAATCATGGAAAGCGCAAGGCTTCTTCACAACTCCTATTTGCGCAGGAAGATCATCCAAGGCTCACCTGGAAGCATGCGGCTATCCCTCTACTCTGTTCTTCCGTCAACCGCGATGGTCATCGCCCGAATCGGCAAAATGGTCGTCGGCACAATTCAAGTTCACCAGCGCACGGAAACCAATCTTCCCATCGAAGAGACGTTTGATCTTTCTTCGATTGAAAACGGTCGACTAGTTGAAGTCGGTTCTCTTGCACTTCACGACAGTCGTGCGGGAAAAATCGAAGAGGTTTTACTCCCCTTGATTGCCTACGTTTATCAGCTTTGCACTCGGTCTATAAAAGCCGATCGCATAGTGATCGCCGTTCAACCGGCGACTGTACTCTTCTACGAAGCCGTTTTTGGTTTTAAACAAGTCGGTAATGGCCCCCCCAAAAAACATC
>JAXMMN010000774.1:0-5393 GCA_034366485.1 Bdellovibrionales bacterium | reverse complement strand
AAGCTTGAACTTTTGATGGATATCGAAAGTGATCGAATGGCGAATCTTAAGATTGATAAAGCCGCACTCGACTCCGAGCGTGACGTTGTAAAAGAGGAGCGTCGCTATCGGTTGGATGACAATCCAATGGGACTTCTGTGGCAGGGAATTTTTTCGACTGTATTCAAAGTCCACCCGTACAAAAATGAAGTCATAGGCACGATGGAAGATTTAGGTCGTGTGACACCTGAAATCGCACAAGACTTTCACCGAGTTTACTATAGTCCATCGAACGCGATCATCGTTCTCGCGGGCGACTTCGAAGTCGCAAAAGCCAAAGAACTAGTCAGAAAATATTACGGCGCGATTCCTAAGCAAGTAGTCACGCGTGTCCAGCACGCCGAGGAGCCTCGTCAAACCGCTCCGCGATCGACGTTTATTAAGCGAGACATTGGCGCTTGGACCTTTGCGATCAACTACAAAGTGCCAAAAGCCGGAACCGACGAAAGTTACGCACTTGATGTTTTGTCGGCGGTTCTGGGGCGAGGCCCTTCTAGCCGTTTGTATCGTCGATTGGTCTATAAGGACCAGATTGCAACTTCAGCAAGTACTTCAAACAATTCGCTACAGGATGATGGACTGTTTCAAGTCTTCGTTTCGATGAAACCGCAGTCGAAAAAAGGCACAGCGCAACGCCAGTTCCTAAATGCACAGCGAGCCGTTTACGGAGAGATGTGGCGACCGCGCAATTTGAAAATAACAGCCAGTGAACTCGAACGAGCACGAAATCAAATTCTTATGGCACAAGTGGAAAGTCTGAAGTCAATTCATGGGAAAGCGGAAGCGCTGGCCACGAATGAGATTTTGTTCGGCGATTATAAACGCGTGTTTACGGATCTCGATCGGTACATGAAGGTGACGCCTGAAATGATTCAAAAAGTCGCGAAATCCTACTTGAGTCCTGAGCGCAGCAGTCTTGTCGTCGTTCGTCCGAAGGGGGATTAAATGTTGAGTCATTCTTTGACTAGCTATTCTACTGTGTTTTTGTTGGCCATTGTCGGAATCTCTTCGTTTGGCTGCGCTTCAAAAGATCAAACTGCAGCGGGCGCAGGATATGTTGCTCCGCAGAGCAGCGGTGACGGGATCACTGTCCTTCGAAAGCATCGAGAAGTGACGTTGGCCAACGGTCTTAAAGTTCTCTTTATGCCCGATCAATCTTTGCCTTCGCTCTCGATGGGGCTGCTCGTGAAAACGGGTGCGGCTGTAGATCCGGTCGGTTCCGCGGGATTGGCGAACTTGGTTTCTGACTTGCTTGACCAGGGTACAAAGAAGCGAAACGCGATTCAGATTGCTGATGATCTGGGAAGAATCGGTGCAAGCTTTCGAACGTCTGTGGACTATGACTACACACACCTAGGGATTTCGGGACTTTCGTTTTCGTCGGACGAAATTCTTAGTAATTTTCTCGAGCTCACAACTCAGCCGTCGTTCACTGATGCGGAATTCGCACGAGTTAAAAAGCAGCTGGTAGCCGGAATCGAACGATCTTTCGATAATCCGCGAGTCGTTGCTGACGTGGCAGCTACTAAATATTTGTTCGGCGACCACCCCTATGGGCGTTCCGTTAGTGGCACGGCCAAGGAAGTGGCCCAGCTGACTAAAAAAAGTGTGATCCAGCACTATCTTAAGTTTTATCGACCTGGAAATTCGATTCTCGTTGTTGTTGGTCAATTCAATCCTGAATTTGAAAAGAAAGTGGAAACGGACTTCGGCAGTTGGGCCAAACGTGAAGTGGATGCTCAAGTTATTCCAGAGCCCGTGCGAACGACCGGAATTCGTGTGCTCGTCGTCGATAAGCCTGGTTTGACGCAGGCGCAGATTCGAATTTCGGCGATCGGGATCAAGCGGATGGACGAAAACTTTCTTCCACTAAGAATTGCCAACACCGTGTTTGGTGGCGCCTTTGCAAGTCGGTTGAATGATCGCATCCGCAAAGAGCTTGGCCTTACTTACTCGATTTCCTCGGGGTTTGATGCGCGACTGGCCTCGGGGCCGTTTGAAATCGATACGTTCACGAAAACGGACTCTGTCGAGAAAGTGGTGATGGAAACGATTGCCATGTATAAAAAGTTTGTCGAATCGGGAATTACTTCGGACGAACTTAAGCGCGCTCGCGGTTACTTGTCCGGGATTTTTCCGCAGGCGATTGAAACCAGCGACAAGCTAGCCTTCAATATGTTGCTCTTAAGAAGTTACGGTATTTCGGATCGCTATCTCACGCACTATGTCCGCGATCTCGGTGACATTTCCACTTCCGAGATTAACGCAGCTATCAAAAAGACGCTTGTGCCGGGAAATTTAACGATCGTGATTCATGCGCCAAGTGCTGCGGCAGAATCGTTGAAGACAAAAGTCGACAAGTTCGAAGTCGTACCTGCCTCTTCGATTCAATAACGTTGGTAAATATATTCAGTGATGAAGCGGAAAGTGAGGCTGACCGTCAGCCTCTTTCTCTTTCAGCTCGAGATCCTTAAGTTCCAATGTGGCAGCTGGCTCAACAGCTAATTTTGTTTTTAAGACGGCCTGTTCCAGAGCATGTATGTCACCCTGCAGGTCTTTAATCATCGTTTCTAGACGGATGACTTCGTCGGCGATCGTGTTTGTTTTTAAAAACCACGCGGCAAGTTCGCGACCAGCAAAAAATAGCCCGATCGTTGCGACAACGATTGCAAGCGCTAAGGCCCAGCCGGGAATTCCTAAGGCATCCAGTGAGGTCAGAAGAGTTGGCGCTTTAGTCAGAGTTTCGAAAACTTGATCGTTTTGATTCATATTCCCTTCAGTTTACCCGCCCTCGAGAGGCGGGGAGAAGGGGGATTTGTTGCTTGGTCCAAGGATTACCGGGACAGGCTAAAAGGGTAAAAGTGGGCTATCGCTTTTTTCCTGGTTTCTTCTTCTTTTTTCCCAATACCAGGTAAAGACCACCTAACAGGAGGAGAGCTGCAAGGGCCATGGCAGCCTTCGTGGTGGTGTCACTTCCGCCGCCGGAACCCTCTTCAGGAAGCTCGTCTCCCATGCCCATGGATCCCGTGTTGCTGCTTCCAAGCATTCCCGCGCCAGGAATACCGACCCCGCCGGCCCCGCCTGCACCGCCCATGAGGTTTTTGGTGGCGATCACACGTAGCGATTCGATAGCCTTGTAGAAGTCTGTCGAATATTTTGAGTAGTGATTCTTGTGGGCGCTGAACGTGACGAGAACTGCGATTTTATCTTTCGTAGTGGCCAGGTACCGGGTGTAGTAGTTCGGCACTTCGCTGGCTTCGTGCATGCCATCGACCCAGGTGTGCTGGTTGATGATACGTTGTTCGACTTTTAAAATCCGCGATTGAATGGGCTGACCTGACCGCGAAAAAATCGAGCGCGCCGTTTTCAAATGTTGTTGGTAGGCGTTGAGTGAGTCAGAAGGGCCGACTTCTTTTGCTGTTAAGATAATGACAGCTTCGCGGCTATCTGTGGGACCGGGATTTGTGCGACAAACCCACTCGGTTTGTTCCAAAGTACAGTCCCAGCGATCCGCCAATTCAAAACTGACATAAGCGTTTCGGAATGTTTTTGCAGATGCGGGTTCTAGCGGGGCAAACAGAATCAAGGCGCCAATCAATGCGCCGATCAATCCAACTGGTTTTGCCGACGTTGTCCATCTAGAACCCATGAAAATCCCCCCAAAAACGCGCGCACATCTAGCTGATGGTTAAGGGTCGCACTTTGTGTGCCGACTTGAAAAGGACAGTATCGAAACTGATCCGACCAATGGGACTTTCGTCGAGCGAATTGAGAGTGTGAGATATCATTGAGGAATCCAGTGATTTCTTTTCGAATTCGAGCGAAAAGTAAGGTGGGGGATTTTGCCATGAATTTACAGCAATTGATCACGTTTTCGACAGTCGTATCCGAAGGTAGCATGACAGCGGCTGCTGAAAAGCTTTTCCTCACTCAACCAGCTGTTTCACAGCAAATTCGAAATCTCGAAGAGGAAATGGGCGTAGGACTGCTAGATCGCGGAGCCCGGCATGCTCGCCCCACGGTTCAAGGTCAGCTTCTTTATGATTACGCTCGTCGAATTATTTTGCTCACTCAGCAAGCGCAGGCCGCCATTCAAACGATGGCAGAGGGAGTGCAAGGGCATTTGCGAATTGGCACGTTGAACTCGCTCGGCCTTCAGCTTGTGGCCCCAAGTGTTGCGACACTTTTAAAACATCACAATCGCGTGTCGATCGAACTTAGCTACGAAGATGCACGAGATGTCTTGAAAGCAACCGCTGAAGGAAAGCTTGATGTCGCAATCTTGCCGGAAATTCCTGCTGCTCAGGCGCAGAGCCTGGGGCTTCAAGGTCGCCCGCTTCACAAGGATGAAATGTGGCTAGTTGCCTCAGGTAAGGACCCCTCTTTGCCAGAGGAAATTCGCTCTGAGCATTTGGATCAACGACCGTTTATTCGTCTTTCTGAAAAATACGAAGGCTTTGATCAAGCATTTAAAGCAGCGATGGAAAAATCCGGAATTTCTTTGAACGTGGTCTTTGAATCCAACAATGTTGGTACTCTCAAGCGCGTGATTGAAAGTGGACTTGGTTGGGGATTTTTGCCGGCGCACGCGATTCGAAAGCAAGTGCGAATGGGTCGTTTGGCACAAGTCCAGGTGACAGACTTAAAACATACGACAAACGTGGTGTTCTATTCGCGCGATCCATCGCCAGCCGCTCAGCTCATTGATGTGTTTTTCCGCGTCTTAAAGCAGGGCATTGCCGGTTAGAAACATCCAACGTTTTTGAAACTCGGAGAGTTTCAAAAGCGTTGGAGGTTCTTTTCACTGAGACACGACAGCCATTGACATGTCGAACCCGCTATTTTCGCCAAGTAGTTGGCGAGAAGATTTCGCATTCATTTTTTTTGAAATCTAGCCAGGTCCACCACAAAGGTGCGGCAAACCGACTTCGTTCTAGATTGAGATATGGTCGAGAAACTGCATATTAAGCTTATCGTTATCGATGTTAATTTTTAGATGCGTCGGGGTGAGACAGTGAGACACACAGATTTTAAAATAAGCGAAATTTTTCTTGTCACTTTTTGTACTGTTTTTTTCGGTTTGCGATTTAGTCCTGCGGCCAGTGCGGCAACTGATACCACGCCCAGAGTACGAACCGTATTCAGCAAACCAACCGGACATGGCGTGAAGGATGAGACGATTAAAAATGAAATTGTTCGCCTCATTAAAGCGACGCCAGCGGGGGCATCGATTCGCGCTTCATTTTATAGCGGCGGTCTTTCAGAAGTGGCAAATGCGCTTGGAGACGCCTACGATCTTGGCGTCGATGTGAAGGTTGTTCTTGATAACAATTGGGATGAAACGCAAAACGGCA
>JAXMMN010000773.1:0-1579 GCA_034366485.1 Bdellovibrionales bacterium | reverse complement strand
GTGAAACGGCTGACGAGATATCTTCCTTAAGATCGTATGAATATGGATCGAACGACCAAATTATCAATTGGCGACGATCTCTGGCTCAATGGACCAAGGCCTAGACGCGTACTTGTCCTTGGCCATCGATCAACCATCGTGTGGAAGTGAGTTCGCGTAGGCCCACTGGGCCACGAACGTGGAGCTTCTGTGTAGAAATGCCGATTTCACCGCCAAGACCAAACTCGAACCCATCTGTGAAACGAGTCGATGCATTCCAGTAAACGCAGTCTGAATCGACGACATTTTGAAATTTTCTAGCAGCTACTTCATCACTGGTCACAATCGTTTCTGAATGATTGGAACTGTGAACCTCGATGTGGTGAATTGCCAAATCAATGTTTTCCACGATTTTCAAATTCAATTTCAAATCTAAGTACTCAGTGTCGAAATCGACGTCGCGCGCAAGGACAACAGATTGTGCCCAAGGGCTTTCAACGCCATCTGATTTTGCGATCGAGTTGGGGTCGTTTTTTTAAATTTTCAACGAAAATTCGCAGCCGTAAAATGTAACCCCATTTGCAAAAAGCCTTGGAATTGCAAGCGAGTAAAATTCTCGAGCGATTTTCCGATCTACGATCAGTGTTTCGATCGCATTGCAAACGCTCGGTCGACTTGTCTTCGCATTAACGGCAATATCAACGGCCATGTTGAGATCAGCATTTTCATGAACATAAAGATGACAGAGGCCACGGTCATTTTTAATAACAGGCATTTTCGATTCGTTGACGACGCGTTTTATAAGCTCGTCTCCGCCGCGGGGAATGCAGACGTCAAACAAATCCGATCGCTGCAATAAGCGTCCGACCAAAGCGCGGTCGTAGTCTTGAATTCCAAGAAACGGCGAAGGTTTTTTCGTTGAAAGTGTTTCGCCCGGCGAAGTCATCGGAAGAGAATCGAGCAAAACATTGTCGATCAATTTGTACAGGAACGCTGATGTATTCTGTGACTCGGATCCACCCCGAAGAGCAACGGCGTTTCCGGATTTGAAGGCGAGAGAAAAAACCTCAGAAATGACGTTTGGACGTGCTTCGAAGATGATCAGCAAGGTGCCCAGTGGTGAGCGCACACGGCGCGCTTTGAGCCCGCTAGAAAGTACTTTTGTCTCGACAACCTCTCCCACGGGATCCGGAAGATCGGCGACGGCAAGTACGGCGTGCGCCAATTAGTCGATTCGTTCTGAAGTCAATAGAAGTCGATCTCTGAAGGATGCGGGACGAGAATTGTCGAGATCAAATGCCTTTAGATCAAGCGCGTTTGCTTGAAGAACTGCTGACTTTTCCTCGAGGAGGCGTGCGGCAAATTTCTTTAAAATATTATTTTTATCGTCGTTCGTAAGGTGGACGATCTTTCGAGATGCTCGCTTTAGTCCAACGAGTTCAGTTTCGAAAGCTGATGCTGGGGGCTTTCCGTGTACGTTCATCGCAATCGTCCTCTTTTTTGCTTTGGCTCTATTCGTGTTCCGATTTCTTGGGAATTTACCTTTAAAAGAGCATCCGGAAGGTCGCCTCGAACAAGATGACAGATGATGCCGTGTAGA
>JAXMMN010000772.1:0-4779 GCA_034366485.1 Bdellovibrionales bacterium | reverse complement strand
AGCTAACAGAGGAAGCGCTTGAAGCCCTCATCGATTTGGACGAGCGCGCTGACTCTTTGCGTGAACTTGCCGAGTTCAATCGACGCCGTAGCCACTAATCATGCGGATTGATGTCTGGCTCGTAGAAAATGGCAAAGTCAGCTCCCGACAAAAAGCTCAGGAGCTGATCGGCGAGGGTCGAATTTATTTAGTCGATGCTGGCGGACGAAGGCAGCTGATTAAAAAATCGAGTTTCACCGTACCCGAATCACAAGATTTTCAAATCGAAGTAACGACAACAGAAGGCCCGGAATTCGTTTCGCGTGGCGGACTAAAGCTTTTTGGTGCGCTAAAGCGGCTGCCGGATTTTGACGTGAACGGCCGCACCGTTTTGGATTTAGGAATTTCGACAGGTGGGTTTGCCGACTGTCTTCTTCAGGCTGGTGCGGCGAAGGTCGTCGGTGTCGACGTCGGCCACGGCCAGTTGGCAGAAAAACTGCGACGGGATTCTCGGGTGACTTTGCTAGAGGGACTCAACGCTCGCGAGGCATCTAGCGAAAGCTCTCCTGTTCGCAATCAGATCCTCAACGCAAACGGTGGCAGTCGGTATTCTCGAATCGTCATCGACGTTTCCTTTATTTCTTTGAAAATGATCCTGCCTTCTGCAGCCGCCCTTTTAGATGAATCAACTGCCTCTGCCGGTGGAAGTGGAAAAATCTTGGCGCTCGTGAAGCCTCAGTTTGAGGTCGGCCGAGAGGGAATTGGAAAAAACGGTGTCGTGAAGGATGCGAAACTCTACCCACAGGTTGAGGCTTCGATGCGAGATACTTGTGTTGCGCTAGGGCTAAAGGTTGAAGATTTTTTCGAAAGCCCTATTCTGGGTTCAGACGGCAACAAGGAGTTCTTCATCTATGCATCAAATCCTCAAGTGGGTCTCTTTTAGTTTGCTGACAGCAGTTCTCGTTTCTGGTTGTCAGGGGTTAAAAACTCGAAAGGATATCGATCAAGACGGCCGCCCTCCGGGTACGCGTGCGGATGGTCGTCCGAACGTCAATCCAACGCCGCCTCCTTTGGTTACTAGCCAGCCGACGCCCGACGACTCGGGTGCCGATGCGCTTCCGCAGCAACCGACCCCAGCGCCTGTCGCGACACCACCCCCAGTGGCTCCCGCAGACACGTTTCTCAATCGCGAACTTCCTAAGATTGGTATCATCCTTGGGCCAGGTGGTCTCAAAACTTATGCTCATGTGGGTGTTCTTCGCGAGTTCGGTCGCGCGCGAATTCCAATTCACGCGATTGCGGGTCTTGAGTGGGGCGCGATGATGGCGGCGATCTATTCGGAAAAAGCCCAAGCCAATGATGTCGACTGGAAGGCCTTTCGCTTAAGGGAAAGTGATTTGCCGTCGGCCGGCGTACTGCGTGGCCATCGGCCGAAAAGCATTGCTGATTTCGATTCATTTTTGCAGACGATTTTCCCAAGCGGGAGTGCAGAAAAGGGAAAAATTCCTTTTGGCTGTCCGGCCGTTTGGAAGCGCGATCGCTATCAGTGGCAGGCAAAAGGGTATATCAAAGAAGTGGTTGCTCGGTGTCTTCCGTATCCTCCGCTCATCAGCGGAACGAAAGATTTTACTGCTGCAGCGGACTCAGTCGAAGAGTCGGCGCAATGGTTAAGGTCACAAGGCGCAAATCTCATTATTTTGGTTAACGTTTTGGGCTCGGGAGAAACTTTGGACGATAAGCTTGCGGAAGACCAATATGGAACAAGTGTTCTGTGGACGGAAATCCGCCGGCGACTTTTGCGCGCGCGCGCACCGGTCGTGAACTGGGTCGTCAGCGTGAACACCGCGAATCAAAAAATCGACGAGTTCGATGGCCGCAGGGCCAGCGTTGAGCTAGGAGCGAAAGCGGCTGCCGACCTCACCACGAAGCTCACCAAACAGTATGGCTTCTAACGGCCTAGACTGACGATTTGTCCCAGAGCGATCGAGAGATCAAGCGAGCCGAAGAAACCTTGTTCGGAGTAGCACTCGATTGTTGTGGGACTTGCACCGCGCAAGGCGGGGATCGTTTTCAAAACCGCCCGCTCGGTTCCATCTGCCATAGCAGAGAAGCGAACATCGACAGTCCCCTGCGACTCATCAAAAAAGGATTGCAGTGCTCTGCAGTAGGGACGGTTTCGATTGCGCGAAATTTCGATCACGAGCTGACCATCTTGGATCACGTAGGCGGCGCCGCCGGAAATGGAAAGTTGTCGACTGTCCAAAATCTCGTATCTACCGACGAAATCGGCCGGTAGCGCGTGAGCCTGGAGGGCGGCCACGGAAATGGCGATCAGCGTAAAGCAGGCCTTAATCAACGTCATGACGGTCATTATGTCCTGTTTCAGGGTTTTTGACCAACGGGTCATAGGATCAAAGTCTTGCCGATATCCTTTTATTTAACGTTCTGGTAACCTCATTCGCATGAGAAAACCCACAGATAATATGGATACCTTCGCTCGTCGTCGCCGCCTCCTCGCTGAAAAAGCGAAGGGCTCGGCAGTCATTCTTCCATCGCACCCAGAAAAGGTTCGAAACAACGACGTTCATCACCCTTATCGCCAAGACACAAACCTTTACTATCTCACCGGTTGGGAAGAGCCGGATTCGGTTTTCGTTTTTCGACCTGGGCAGACGCCGGAAACCGTCATGTTTGTTCGACCCAAAGATGTCGAGCGCGAAACATGGGATGGGTTTCGCTACGGACCCGCAGGTTGCGCGCAAGAATTTCGAATTGATAAAACGTATTTGATTTCGGAGTTCGACAAACAAATTGTCGAACTCTTGAAGCCTGTCGATCGTGTTTATTATCATTTCAACGTCGACAAAGAGTTCGATCAAAATCTTTTGATGCTTCTCGATCACGTCAAGCGAAGCCACGGTCGCACCGGGAGAGGGCATCTACCGTTGCTGGATTCGTGGGAACTCATCGGCGAGCTTCGCGTGTTGAAAACGAACGATGATGTCGAAGCGATGCGAAAAGCCTGTGTTGTTACAGCTCGAGCACATGTGGACGTCATGAAGGCTGCGAAACCGGGAATGACGGAGCGTCAGCTTCTGGGTGTTTTCTTGGGCTCAATCTATCGCCAGAATGCGGATCGCGAAGGCTACGGTTCAATCGTCGCCTCGGGTGCGAATGCTTGTACGCTTCACTATGTGTTCAACGATCAAACTTGCCGTGATGGCGATTTGTTATTGATCGATGCCGGTGCGGAAGTTCGCCACTACACCGGAGATATCACGCGAACGTTCCCGCTCAATGGAAAGTTCACGGCTCCTCAGCGCAAAGTTTATGATCGCGTTCTAGAGGTTCAAAAGCATCTTTTCACGCTTGCGAAACCGGGTACGGCGTTCAAGACGTTGCAAGAAACGACGGTCGAACTTTTGACGGATGCGATGATCGATTTAGGCCTTATCAAGGCGAAACGAAAAGACGCGATCGATCTCCAACTTTACAAAAAGTACGACCCACATGGCGTTAGTCATTACTTGGGAATGGATGTTCACGACACGGGTCTTTACCAAACGATTGGGGACAGTTCGGCATCGAGAGTTCTCGAGCCAGGGATCGCCTTTACCATCGAACCGGGTCTTTACATCCCGGAAAACGATGCGGACGCGCCCGAAGAATTGCGGGGAATTGGTGTTCGCATCGAGGATGACGTGGTCGTCACGGCGACTGGCTGCGATAATTTGACGGCCGAGGCTCCAAAAGAGGTTTCTGAGCTTGAGGCGATCATCGGCCGCTAGGTTCGATAGATCTGGCAGCTCGGGAGAGGGTATTGTTTTTTTGGGTCCCTGCCGTCAATTTAGGCACTTGGGAAAGGTCTTCGCTTGTCTAGGGACCACGATTGCGCTTATATCGTGGTCCTTTCCCAGATGCACTCATAGCTCAACTGGATAGAGTATGTGACTTCGAATCACAGGGTTCCAGGTTCAAGTCCTGGTGAGTGCACCAGTTTTCCAATTTTAAGTTTGCTCCTTCTGTGGATTAAAAAACTACTTGAGACCAAGCTAAACCGGAAAATACGAGGGAGAAGAAAATATGCTTAAAAAGATTTTGTTAGTTGTGGTCGGCCTATTTGTTGTTTTGGCTCTTCTGCCGGCGGTCCTCAGTTCAAAAGTTGAAATCGTACGCTCAATCGATATCAATGCCGAAGTCGACAAGACACATCTCTACCTTTCTGATTTTCAAAACTTTGCGTCTTGGAGTCCGTTCGCAGAAGAGGATCCAACCTCCAAGTCAGAAGCAAAAAACTCTGGCGTTGGCTCGACCTTCTCGTGGGTCGGAGAGAGAACTGGCGAAGGCGTTATGAAAATTTCAGAAATAGTTCCGAACAAAGCGATCAAAATGGATCTTGAGTTTTATAAGCCAATGGATGGAATTGCTAAAAGTGAATGGCAAACCGAAAAAGTCTCAGACGGAGTGACGAAGGTCACGTGGACCTTCGAGCAAGAGCTTCCCTATGCTCGTCGGTACTTTGGCCTTATGATGGACACCATGATGGGCGGCACGTTTGAAAAAGGGCTTCAAAACTTAAAGAACAATATCGAAGCCCAGCCGTAAAACATTTAGCGAATAACAAGCACGGGGATCTTCGCTGCTCGAACAACATGACGGGCAACGCTGCCGAGAAGCATGCGACGAAGTAACCCGGCCTTTGATTGAACGGCCAAAACATCTGCCTTCGAGGCCTTCGCTTCTTTAAGTATGAGATCCGTATTGGAGATCAGCTCATCGCGAATGACAGCTTCACAGGAC
>JAXMMN010000771.1:0-4470 GCA_034366485.1 Bdellovibrionales bacterium | reverse complement strand
GCAGAAACGATTTCCGCTTGTGCTTGGAAAAGTTCGCGACAGCCCTTCGAGGCTACTGTGAGTGCCGCATCGAGTTCCGCTTTTGAAAATGGCACAGCTTCCGCGGTCCCTTGAATTTCAACATAGCGTCCATCGGCCGTCATCACGACATTCATGTCAGTTCCGATCGAGACGTCTTCGTCGTAGTTGAGATCGAGAAGAGGTGTGCCATCTTTAATGCCAACGCTTATGGCAGACACATACTGTGTGATGGGGTTCGAGGTGGGCGGAATGAGCCCAGCGAGTTTCATTTTCGCAATGGCCAGAGTGAGAGCAACGAAGCCGCCAGTGATCGCCGCCGTTCGAGTGCCGCCATCGGCCTGAAGCACGTCGCAGTCGACGGTGATCGACTTTTCACCAAGTGCCTTCAGGTCGACACTTGCACGAAGTGATCTTGCAATGAGCCGCGAGATTTCTTGGCTTCTGCCAGAGTTATTGGCCTTATCGCGAGATATTCGAGTGTGGGTGGATCGCGGTAGCATGCCGTACTCGGCGGTGACCCATCCTTTGCCGCCACCTTGAAGCCATTTCGGTACAGATGTTTCGGCAGAGGCTGTGCAAAGGACTCGTGTTTCGCCGAACTCGACAAGTGCCGATCCTTCCGCGTGTTTTGTGAATCCAGGTGTAATTTTAATTTTGCGAAGCTGGTCAGGGCTTCGACCATCAGGGCGAATGACAGAGCGGCTTATATTTTGAGTCATGATCGGGACACTACGGGGCGGGTTGGGTCACCGTCAAGCCAGACAAACTTGAGCCAGACAAACCTGATAAGTTCGTCCATTTGTGGATGCCCGCTGCAAGTGAATCGGCGAGAGCGGTTTGATAGGCTTCCTGCTTCAAACGCGCGCCTTCGCGCTTATGACTGAGGAAGCCAACTTCGACGAGAACCGACGGCATCGCAACATGAGAAACTAAGAAAAAGGGGGCCTGTCTGATCGACCGGCTAGAGGTTTTATTAACGCCCGCCAGCGGTGCTGCTTTGTTCCACTCGTTGTTCAGCTGAATGGCGAGTTCGCTCGAGAATTTGACGCGAGCACTGCGGTCAAGATCCTCCAAAATACTTTTGACGTCGTGGCGCACCCGGGAATTTTCGATAGAGACTTCGGGAAGTCGCGACGCCTCAGCTTGCCGAAGTCCAGCCAGGGCGACTCGATCGTTGTTGAGATCTTGAGACGCTGGTTCGTGGTTTTCGCGATTTGCCAAAAACAGCGATTCTTCATCGGCTGGAACTTGATTCTGAAAGTAAAACTCTTTGCCGTGCGCACGCGCATCCGTCGAGGAGTTTAAATGAATACTGACAAACAAATCGGCCTTTGCACGATTGGCAATCAACGCTCTTTTCTCAAGAGAAACTGATTCGTCTTTTTCGCGTGTATAGATAACTTTGAGTCCGGCTTTCTCGAGCCGGTCGCCAACGAGCTTCGTGATTTTCAGCGCGATTTCACTTTCCATCGCTTCGTCGTTGCTTGCACCGATGTCATGGCCGCCGTGGCCGGGGTCTAAAACGATTACGGCCTTCGCTTCAGCTTTGGGTGCATTGCTCGCCATGGCATCCGAGCTGGGTGCCACCGAGGTGAAGAAAATGAGGCCAGCGAGACCAGTTCTGAAAAGACTCATCTCATGATTGTTTCGCGTTCTTCAAACAAGCGCCACGGGCCTTGGTCTTAAACTCTTGGTGATTTGATTGGATTTCATGGGAGCAAAAAAAAAGCGGCCTGGCTTTAGGGGGGGTGCCAGACCGCTCAAAGGGGGTGCTTTACCTAAGAGCAACAGCGGGACCAGCGAGCGGGCGGATCGGTGCCAGGCTCTAAGTTCTTGATATTCTTTAGCTGCCGACTCCGCCAATCGATCCAATTCCAATAGCGCGCCTTGTATAAGTTTTAGTCGGTGTCGCCATTCGCCGTCCGAAGGACTAGCAAGCTCATCGGTTAATCTCATCGTTGGGCCAGTGTGAATCAATAGGTTCGGATGCTAAACTCTGGCAATGAACAGACGTCAAATATGGAAGTTTTCTTTGTTCCTAATGGCCACGGGACTGGTCGGACTTGGTTCGACAGCTGAAGCTAAGGAGAACTGTGTAAAGTCGCTTCACGCAATTCGCTATTTTAGCGGTTTAACTTGGAGTCCAGTTATAAGCATGTGGGGCGATGCTGATGTGCGGACAGATCCGATGTGGAGTTTTGCAGTAAAGAAATATGAAAAAACTGACCAACGAACTCTGATTCAAATCAAGGAATCGGACTCGAGCCCACTTGCAGAGTACGAGTTCAAAATGAAGAATCGAAAGATTTCGGAAGTGATCGTGAAAGAGGGTTCTCGACAAACTTACAATATCACACTCACGCCTGATTGCCAGATTCAGCAAATCCGCGTTGGAGTAGCAGCGGAGCGATCAAATGAAATTCGCTATGACCGTGAGCTCTGTGATCGCCTACACAAGCAGAAAATTGACCAGATGAAGATCGATCAATGTCGTGACGTATTTGCCGACGTGAAAGCGGCCATCGAGAAGCGCAACACGGAACTGAAAAAAGAGGGCAAGTATCTAGCGGCGCAAGAAAATCTTGATCAATCGATTCGGCCCTATCTTCAAACGCTCAGCAATTGCGACCAACTTAGAACCGCCAGCTATCAATCCGATGTCAGGGCGTCAGGAGCGAAATTCAAGAATGAGGCAACTGGGAAGTAAACCCAAGAATATGAATTCGCGTCCGTGTCAGGCTCCATACACAAACTTTATTCGGAACTCCTAGCCAATAGGTATCGTGGTCGGTCCAGGCCTGCAATGAGGGGTGAAACAACAGGAAATCGGAAACCTGCTTGATCAGTCCCGTCAAAGTGGCAGAGCAGTATGCCGATCCGTCGAAGTGAAGCTGAAGCTCGGAAACATCGCGTGCCAACTTGGCCGACATCGTAGGCACAACCACTGATGCGAGATCATGCAGACTTGCCACTTTGAACTGACGAGTTGCGTGTAGTAACAGCAATCGCGACTCGCGTTCTGGCCGCGAATACTCTTTTTCGTGAAAGGCCATTTGACCGAGGCAGCCAAAGAAGAGAATGCCGGTCGTTTGTGGATCATAATTCTGTAGAAACTTAAAAAACTCATCCGGCTCGCGACTGAAGTAGGGTAGCAGGTCGCTGCGGTGGATCCACTGGCAGGCGTGTGCCGTCGTTATTTTGCGCCGGTTGAATATCCATTTTGCTAGCCGATCGGGTTCAATCAAAATGACCTGCTCAAGTTCAGGCCAGTGTTGGCGCTCGATCAGGTAAGCAGCACTTGGTCCTACAAGAATCAAAGTTTTAAACTTGTGCAACTCGACCCATTCGTTAACCCAGCTGGACACATGGCGGCGAGTCGGGTTCCATGACCCTAATGGGTTGAGGAGTTTTATTAAGCTGCGCGCTGCGCGTGCGTGGTAGACGATTCCGCCAGAGGCCGTTATCATAAATCTCCAGTTCCTTCACCATCTCGCGGGTAAGAGTCATGAGCAAGGCATTCGTCAAAGAAGATCAAGATCAAGAAGAGGATTTAGATACGTCGGCTGACGACGAATCGGATCTTGATCAAGACGATGAGCCCAAGTTTCGCACTGGAAAAAACTATATCACCGCCCGTGGCTTTGATCGTTTGAAAGCCGAGCTTCATGAGCTTCTTCATGTGGAGCGACCAAAACTTGTGGAAGTGGTTGCGTGGGCCGCGAGCAATGGCGATCGGTCTGAAAATGCCGATTACACTTACGGGAAAAAGCGGCTTAGAGAAATCGATCGTCGCTTGCGTTTTCTTCAAAAGCGAATGGACATCGCTGAAATCGTCATTCCGGAAAATCAAAAAGGTGACCGCGTACTTTTTGGAGCGACTGTCACGGTACGGGACGAAAACGAGACACAAAGAATTTATAAGATCGTTGGAATCGACGAGACCGATGCAAAAGTTGGAAAGATCAGTTGGATCTCGCCAATAGGTAAGGCCTTGCTGCAAGCCAAAGTGGGTGACGCAGTTTTGCTTCAGACGCCGAAGGGTGAAGAGGAACTGGAAGTCATGAAGATCGAGTTTAAAAAAATTGAAGAGTGAGAATTTAATGGCCGATGAAAGTCATATGTTTGGTGTGCGCCTGTGGGGCACTCGAGGATCGATTCCAGCGCCGAAAACACCGGCGATGCTTTATGAGCGTCTGCGAGAAACACTGCTTGGTTTCGCCGAACAAAATCTGACGATTGCTTCTGGAAAGTCGGTCACCGCGGTCGACGAGTATTTGCGGAGCCTTCCGAAATGGCACTCATCAGGTTTTGGCGGAGACACCTCATGCGTGGAAATCCTTGGCGCGAGCGAGCCGGTGATCATCGACGCGGGATCAGGACTGCGTCGATTGGGTGAAAAGCTGATGGCTGGACCCTGCGGCAAAGGCAAGGGACCCGTGCACCTCTTCT
>JAXMMN010000770.1:0-2520 GCA_034366485.1 Bdellovibrionales bacterium | reverse complement strand
AGCAAAGGCGGAAGGCGACGAGATTCTTCGAATCCGAAAAACCATCGGAATGATCTTTCAGCACTTCAATTTGATTCCGCGTCACTCGGTTTTGAACAACGTGCTTTATGGATCCCTTGGAAACACCGGCACACTGAAGTCGCTCCTTGGTCTTTACTCGGAAGAAGATGAAGCAAGAGCGATGCAGTATCTTAAGCTAGTTGGAATCGAAGATAAGGCACAGTATCGGGCAGCCCAGCTTTCGGGTGGTCAACAGCAGCGAGTTGCGATCGCACGTGCGCTGACGCAGGCGCCAGATCTACTTCTTGCGGACGAACCGGTCGCGTCGCTGGATCCGGCCACGTGCCACGTCGTTATGGATTACCTCCGTCGCGTGAATCAAGAATTGGGTCTAACGATCGTTTGCAACCTTCACTTTTTATCGCTCGTTCGCCAGTACGCGACCCGCGTGATTGCGCTGAAGGGTGGTAAATTGGTTTACGAAGGTTCACCAAGTGATATCAACGATCAGTGGTTTTCGCAGATCTATGGCGAAGGCGCAAAAGAAGTGCACATCAACTAATACTTAAGTAGGCGAACGAAAATGTCACAAACCACGACTATGGAATCAGCCGAAACGGGCGCTGTGATTCGCAGAACGATTTTGGATGCAGTTGTTTTAGCGTACTTGGCCTTTACACTTCTCGTGTTCACCGGGTGGGCGGAAGCGGAAATGATTGAGCGTCTTCCGACGCTGGCGCTGTCGTTTCTTGGTGTCTCTGTAGTGGGCGCCGTCATTTCGATCGTCGTCAATCGAATGGGAATTAAGACGCTCGGTTGGCAGATCTATGCGCCGCCACATCTTCGAATGAAATCCGCAGAAGAGCTTGCGACCCCTCTCTACAAAACGTTCTGGGGCGTCCAAATGATTTTGGCAGTGGTCGTAACGACGCTCGTCGGAATCAAAATGACTGAAATTGATTTGCTGAAATTGCTTGAGGCAGATCGATTCAATCACACCATGCGTTTGTTTGGTCAGTTATTCTCGCCCGATTGGGCTGTTCTGCCGAAGGCGATCGTCAAGGTTGTGGAAACGATTTACATCGCTTTCATTGCAACTGTGATCGCTGTTCCAATCGCATTTGTTTTAAGTTTCATGATGGCGAGAAATATCATGGGCGGAACGAAGGCTGGCTTTGCGCTCTACGCGACTTTGCGAACCATCTTTAATATTTCGCGCTCGATCGAACCCGTTCTCTGGGCAATTATTTTCTCGATCTGGGCAAGCTTCGGGCCCTTTGCCGGTATGCTCGCGTTGATGGTGCATTCGATCGCGTCGCTCGCAAAACAGTATTCGGAAATCGTGGAAGGAATCGAAGACGGCCCAGTTGAAGGAATTGAATCGACTGGAGCTTCGCGCCTTCAGGTGATTTGGTTCGCTGTGGTGCCTCAGGTCGTACTTCCGTATATCAGCTACACCGTTTACCGATGGGACACGAACGTTCGTATGGCGACCATTCTTGGACTCGTCGGAGGTGGCGGGATCGGCGTCACTCTGATGGAGTATTTTGGTCAAGCCATGTGGCCACAGGTCGGCTGTATCATTTTCGTGATTGCGTCCGTCGTTTGGATTATGGATGCGTTCTCGTCCCATGTGCGCGCAGCGATTAAGTAAGCCAGCTAACAAGCGCAGCAGCTAAGTATTGCCTCGGTAAAGTAGAAATGTTGCCGAAAATGGGTGGCAAACCTTTTGACGGTTTCTCTGTCTTTTCGATTCGAACTGATGCACTTCGCCTCGGTTCGGAATTGTAGGGGAATCTCCCCATTTGAAATTTCAGTCTCGATTCGCGAAATGACGGGCGAATTAAATTTGCTAAATTTCGTTCAACTACTCGACACGATCTCACGTGCGTCGAGACATTCCTGTGTCGATTTGTGTTTCTGTCTCAATCCTGATCGCAGGTGCACTCGACTTTCAGATGGCGAGAAGCAAGAGTTCAAGTTTCCCTAGCTAAACCGAGTGTATCAAATCCGACATCCGCCGTGATTTCCGTGGGACTTACGCCAGTCTACAAGATTTCTAGACCTCTAGCTGGATCGCTTCCAGGCCGATGGATTGGTAGAGCGAAACGCCATTGGAGGACGTCTCATGTCATCGAGTTCTGAACAATTTCATGTTGCACGCGGGGAAACGCCGGTCGGTCGCTTTAGCGTCGACGAGATCTTGGCGCGCGTTGAAAAAGGTGAGCTCGACCCGCTTGATCACGTTTACGACGAAGACAAATTGGATTGGATAGCAATCAGTTTTCATCCCAGTTTCTCGCAACATACAGACTTCTGGAAGCGTCTTGGAACCGCAAAGCAGGCTGCGCAAATCGAAGCTTCTGACCCAAAGCCGAATCAAACAACAGAAGAGTGGTTTGTCTTGAAGGGCGATCATCGCTTTGGCCCTTATGAGTACCTTGAACTCATTCGCCTGACTCAGGAAAAGAGTTTGAACGATTGGGACTTTGTTTGGACGAAACGATTTCCAAAGTGGGT
>JAXMMN010000769.1:0-1327 GCA_034366485.1 Bdellovibrionales bacterium | reverse complement strand
TTTGCGCTGCTCTTCTTGTTCTTGAAGACGAGCCAATAGATCTTCTGGATCATTCAGCTCGGTGTAGGCATTGCCGATTTCCATATGCGCACAAACTGGTTCGAAGCGCTCGACAAAGCCCGGCTTTGTTCGATGCTTTTTTGTCAGTGGCGAAATCTCGATCGGATGATCCATCACAAATGTCGGTTGGAACAATGCTGGCTCGACGGCCGCATCGAAAATTTCCATAGCAAGCTTAGCGCGTGAGTGCGTCTGGCCTGCCTTTGGTGTTTCGATGTCGCTCCCCAGTTCGCGCGCTTTTTTAAATAGGTCCTCGATCGAAGCTTTGTCGGGATCGATCCCCGCATATTCGCGGATGCCGTCGTAAACAGTGAGCCTGCGCCATGGTGGCGTGAAGTCGATTTCGGTGCCTTGATACATGACTTTCATAGACCCTGTGACCTTCAGGGCAAGGTGCGAAATCAGATCTTCGAACTGCTTCATCTGATAATTATAGTCAGTATACGCCTCGTACCATTCGAGCATCGTGAATTCCGGATTGTGCGAACGATCGATACCTTCGTTCCGGAAATTCTTTCCGATTTCGTAAACCTTTTCGAAGCCGCCGACGACCAAGCGCTTCAAGTAAAGCTCGGGCGAGATTTTCATGAAGAGCTTCATGTCGAGAGCGCGATGATGAGTCGAGAAAGGATAAGCCGCAGCGCCGCCGTAGATCGGCTGCAGCACGGGAGTTTCAACTTCCAAGAAGCCTCGGGCATTCAGCCAAGCTCTTGTTTCGGAGATGATCTTTGAGCGTTTAATGAATACTTCGCGAGATTCAGGATCGGAAATTAAATCCAAATGTCGATGTCGGTATTTAATTTCGACATCCTGAATGCCGTGATATTTTTCGGGAAGTGGCTCGAGTGTTTTGCACAAAATTTTAAATTCTTTTGCATGCAGCGAGAGCTCGCCTTTTTTGGTTTTGAAAACAAAACCGTCAATCCCAACGAAATCGCCGAGATCAATCAGATCAAACGCCTGACGATCGATCTCCGACAATTCTTCACCACGCAAGTACACTTGAATCGAAGAAGACTGATCTTGAATGTTAAAAAATGCCGCTTTCCCCATCGGTCGCTTTGTCATCAAGCGACCAGCAACACGAAAACGATCGCCCTCTCGGACGTCTCCCGCCTGCAGGCGTTCGGAAAACTTCTCAAAAATCGCCGCGATCGTTGAGGTGCGGTCGTAGTTATGAGGAACCGGATCGATCCCCGCCTGGCGACGGTCGTGCAGCTATCGGCGTTGGTCTGCACGAAGTGGATTTTCAGGCCCAGGTGGGTGC
>JAXMMN010000768.1:0-1234 GCA_034366485.1 Bdellovibrionales bacterium | reverse complement strand
GCTCGAATTTCACTTCGCCAGTTGTCACTGAGTAGATTGTGAAATCACGGCCCATGCGAACACCTTTGCCGAGGTGGAACTTTGTTCCACGCTGACGAACGATGATTACGCCTGGTTGAACTTTTTCGCCGCCGAAAGCTTTAACGCCAAGGCGCTGCCCTGCACTGTCTCGACCGTTCCGCGTACTACCTGCTGCCTTCTTACTTGCCATGACCGTTACCTCGTAATTTTAAAATTAAATTATTTCTTCGAAGCTTTTTTAGCTGGTTTTTTCGCAGCCTTTTTAGCTCCAGCTTTCGCCTTCGTCTTTTTCGCAGCGGCCTTCTTAGGAGCAGCAGCTTTCTTCGTTTTCGAAGCGACTTTTACAGCGGCTTTTTTCTTCTTCGCTTCAACAACGGCTTTTTTGCCCGATGCTTTCAACGATTCAGCGTAAGCCAATTCGCGTGCTGCTTTTTTCGCTGGATCGACAACTTGTGGCTTCTTTTCAGCCTTCATTGTTTGACCTTCTGGCGAAGTGATTGCTGCAACGAAGAGTTCTGTGAAGTCTTGGCGGTGACCGTGTGTACGGCGATAGCCTTGACGACGCTTCTTCTTGAAGACAGTGATTTTTGCGTCGCGACCTTGACGAACAACAGTGACCGTCACTTTCGCGTCTTTAACGAGTGGCGAACCGATGAAAGCTTTGTCGCCGCCGACCATGAGAACGTCGGTAAGGTCGAATGTTTCGCCTGGGTTCTTTTCGAGCTTCTGAACGCGAACGACGTCGCCGGCTTGAACTCGATATTGCTTACCGCCGGTACGAATAATGGCGAACATTGAGAGGACCTCCAAAAACAGGGTATAAAGAGCGAAGCTCTCGTTGATGCCATGACCTGGGACGCATTGTCAATGAAATCAGCAGTTTGAAAGAGTCTTCATGGCGGTGCCCAATCAGACAGCTTTGGCTTGGACCGAATTTCCCGGATGCCCGTTTGTCGGGCACCCTCTCATAGCAGAATTCCGCGTTATTTCAGATCTTTAGAAGCCTGGGGGCCAGACCTGGAAATTTCGTACTGTTCGCGGTGAAAACCGGGCTCGAGCTTAAAGACGACGCTCTGCCCGATGCGTCTTTCCACATCGTCCAGCGCTTCGGTCTCCTCCGCGTAGATGTAATCTCCGATTTCTGCGTGGCAATGAACGACCAAAACGGACTCGGACTGAGAGGACGAAGCTTCGCGCTCGAGATCGCGGAAAA
>JAXMMN010000767.1:0-2689 GCA_034366485.1 Bdellovibrionales bacterium | reverse complement strand
AACCGATACATTCAGACAGAGCTTCGCTCGATCAAAAATCGCGAGACTTTGGCACAAATGGACGACTACATTTCAGCACTCGATTTCGTCATCAAAATGGCTGAAAAATTTCCGGTCCAAATTCCTCCAAAAGAGGGACGTGGTTTTGATATTGATCATGTGGCCCTCGACAATGATGAACTCATTATCGAAGGCCGCGTGCAGGGGCCCGATCTCCTCGCAGCCATTGAAAGAGAACTTCGAAATTTAGCTCGAAAAGGTACAGTCACTTCAAAAAAACCGGCAAATTTACGCCCAGGCGCCCCCGGGCAGCCATTCGGTTTTGCGATGAAGCTTGATCGAAAGTGAGGACGCTTTGGCTTTTGAAGAAGTAAAAGATCAAGTACTAGAAGCCCTGCAAAGAGCGAAGAGCAAGCTCGACGAATTCGAGCCCTATCAAAAAGTTCGCGAGGCTTATGATTCCATGCCCACCCTTATTCAAAAAATGGTGCTGGGTGCGATTGGTTTCTTGATTGCGTTCGTATTTTTTTTGATTCCATATTCGTTTTACAGTTCGGGCTCCGAAAACTTGGCCCTGTTCGAAGAGAACCGCGATCTCGTTCTGGATCTCTACCGGGTAAAACGAAAGATCGTTTCATCGCCGCAAGCTCCTCCGCCCATGGACCCGTCTTCGCTTGAAAGCTACGCGCGATCTGCCGTTACTGGCGCTCGCGTTCAGCCAGAGCAAATCAAAGCCATTTCCTTTGTTGATGGTTCGACGTCAAAACCAAGCACCGCAATTCCAAAGTCGGTCCGCCAGAATCTGGTCGAAATTCGCCTGGCAAATCTCAATCTCACCCAAATAGTCGACATCGGCCATGCTCTTTCGAACATACAATCGACAAAAGTGATGTCGTTTGACCTTCGCCCGGGTTCCGCCGAAGGAAACTATTTTGATGTCATGTATAAAATTGTCAGTTTCGATATTCCCGCCGCTCCGGCAGCCAAGGGAAAATAGAGGTCGCAAATGGGTTCAATTTCAGGTGCGATAAATAGTTTCTGGGGATTTATAAAGAACAACCTGGGTAAGATTATTCTCTTACCTTTTGTCATCCTACTCTGGATCCCCTTCATCTTCCCGTATGGAGATTTGCGCGCCGTTGTTTCAACAACTGTCTCACGCATGATGGGCGAAGGAACTGCTGTCGACTTCGATACGATGTCACTTGGATTGGGTTTTCCGATTTCATTTGATTTCGAAGGATTCGAATTTGCCCGTACCGGCCTCCCGCTATTGTCCGTCGATCGACTGACAGCAACCCCAAGCCTTGGTGCCATTTTTACTCAAAAACCCTCTGGCAAAATCGAAGCTGATGGATTTTTTAATGGTCAGGTCTCAGCATCGCTCTCGCCCGGCGCCGCATTGAAAAACAGCCAGGGAGACAATCCAGGAAACAAACACGAAATTACGGCCGATATCAATGGCGTTCAATTAGGCCAATTGACCACTGCGCTCAAGCGAGTCGGTATTTTAAACTTTACAGCTCAGGGAGCGATCGATTCGAAGGCCACAGCTATCATCGATCCAACCTTTGCTGATCAGCCATCCGGCGACTTAAATCTTTCAGGCAGTACGATCAGTATTCCTTCGATCACTATACCAATTCCAGGCATGGGGCCGGTTCAAACTCCATCAATGGAGTTCGCTAAACTTGATTTCAAAGGAAAGCTCCAAGAAGGAAAGCTGCAGATTGAGGAGTTCACTTTTGGTCAAAGTTCAGACAGCCTCTCGGGCCGCGTACGTGGTGAGCTTGGTCTCAATCTAAGAAATGAAGGCGGTCGCGTTCGCGCGATCCTCGGCGCAATGGATTTAAAGGTCGAACTCAATGTTTCCCAGTCGATGATGGACGCAATGACCAAATCGGGCGTGGCCTTGGCCCTTTTAATGGTGGAAAAGTTTAAAACAGTGGCTGGCGATAAGCTAAAATATGGCTTCCGAGTCGAGTCATCGGCGACCAGCCCGCAGCCGAAACTCCTCCCCCTCCCGTCCGGTGGATAATTAAGCATTCCGCGGCGAGTTATTAGCGCAAAGATTGCTCGTCGGAACTCTTACCTCTAGGCTACGACCCTATTAAACATTGGGTTTCCGGCACCCGAGCAAATGCATAACTGCGCCGGCAAAGAGGGGTACACACATGGCAGGAGTCAATAAGGTCATCATCGTCGGACGCTTGGGAGCTGATCCTGAAATTCGTCAAGTCGGCAATGGCGGCAACGTGGCTCGTCTCAGTGTCGCGACAAGCGAAAACTGGGTCGACAAAGAGGGACAAAAACAAGAGCGCACCGAATGGCATCGCATTGTCGTTTGGGGCAAGCTTGCAGAAATCTGCGGACGTCACCTTTCAAAGGGGCGCCAGGTTTACATCGAAGGCCGTCTTCAAACTCGCTCTTGGGAAGACCAAGGCGTGAAAAAGTATTCGACTGAAATCGTCGCCAACACCGTTCAATTCTTGGGTGGACCAAACGAACGAGCCGAGGGCTCGACTTCTTACGGCAACGCAAACACAGGCGGAGCGGGCCGAGCAGCAAGTCGACCAGCAGCTGACGACGCTGGCGGCTTCCAAGACTTTAGCCCCGAGCCAAGCTTCGACACCTCCGAAGACATCCCGTTCTAGAGGCGTCGCTTAGGCTTGGCGACCCTCCACAGGAG
>JAXMMN010000766.1:0-3934 GCA_034366485.1 Bdellovibrionales bacterium | reverse complement strand
GAGCATGGCCGTCCTCGCAGGGCAATCGGAACGATTCTCGATGAATTGAGTTTGGCGGCAAAGGAAGCGGTAGAAAACTATCGCGAGCTTGCCCTTGTATACACCGGAAGCGTTTATTGCCAATTGGTATTGAAGGCCTTCGCGCGAAGTAAGGAAAAGCTGACCCTCGTGGTGCCTCGCTTGGCCGACGGCCCAGAGATTCCGATCGAAGGGCCGTCAGAAATTGAAAATGAACTACGAAGTCTCGGATTCGCGCTGAAAGCCGCGACGTTCACCTGGAATGAGTTTGAAGCCTTTCTCGATCGAAGCGCAGCAGAGGTTCGCGGAACAGATCCGAATATTCTGTTTTCAGTTTTCATCGCGAACGGTCGGCAGGAACTTTTCATCTTTGAAAACCACCTTCCTCGAGTTGTTGATTTAAATTTCGATCTCGTTCAAGGCAAATCAGTAGGCCCGGTCAATTGGTGCCTTGAAGAGCTTGAATCGGATATGGATGCGGCGAGATCTTTAGAGGTGTTGGGTCGCTCGGGCGTGGTCGACTTTTTCCGCTCGACGCCAGAAATTTTGCCAGCCTATGTGAATTACGCGCTTTCGGGTGGTCAAGTATCCAGCCTGACTAGCGCAGGCATGCCCGAACCGTTTCGCGAAAAGCTTTTCGGCTTTCAAGAGCGACTGATTGCAAAGTCGCCGAAGGCGCGAGAGGCATGGCACACATCCCTAGCGAGACTGGCTAAGCAATGGCAAATTTGCGACGATCGGTTTCATCGTATGAACGAGGAGCACTATGGCCTCGTCTACTAAACAAGTCGAATATTCAGTCATTAGCTTTGAAAACTGGCGTCAGTCCGTTCGCCCGATGTGGAAATGGATCGAGGACTACCACTGGATTCCGATAATTAATAATCCCTACGGGATGGTGCAATACACGGGCGCTGAGGTGTTTCAGCGAACGTTGCAGTTTCCCATTGCTGCTTCCATAGACGGAAAACAAGTTGGCTGGTCGCTTGTCTACAATATTTCGGACACGGCTATTCGCGTACGCGGCGTTTATGTTTTGCCGGAAGCACGAGGCACGGGTGTTGGTACTGGGCTCTATGATTTTGCACTCAGTTTATGGCCGGCACCATGGAACAAATATGTCGGCTACTATGACGAAAAATCACTTCAGTTGTTTTCGAAGACGTGGAACTTAAAACCAGTTCCTGGCTTTGATTGGCGTTGTCGGGTGATTCCAGGTCAGACACCGGCGGCGGCGAAAGGTGCCGAGAAGATTATTCTTTGCTACAAAGAGATCGTTCGAAATCCCTTATGAGAGATCAGTTTTCAAAAATCGAAACCGATCTGCATCGACGTTTGCCGCCGTCAGTAGAGCGACGGAATTTCCGTCAAACGGTGATTTTTTTAGGAAGCTAGCGACGGATATTGCAGAAGAGGGTTCTGATACGATCTGACAGTCTTCGTTTAGCAACCGCATAGCATCTATGATTTCGCCCTCGCTAACTTCAATCACATCATCCATTAACGCTAGCAATGTGCTTTGGTACTCATCCCTGACTTTGGGAGACCTTAGTGAATCTGCGACACTCATCGGGGCGGCTGTCGTGCTGACAGCCCGACGATGAAAGAGCATAGCGAAATCATTGGCAGTGGCGGGTTCTGCGCCGATAATTTCGGCGTTTTTTCCGAGGGCATTTTTCAGCACGAGGGCGCAGCCCGCGGCCAATGCGCCAGATCCTATAGGACAAAAAAATCGAAGCCGTTTGCCAGGAGAAATCGAAGAAATTTGTTCGAGAATTTCCAAAGCAATGGAGCCTTTTGCGGCGACCTCATCTCTTCGATTCTCTAAATGTAGCTCTTCAAGCCCGTCCCGTTTTGCAATGGCACGGACGATTTCGTAGCGTTCGATTTCGCTGTAACCATCTTGAACGACCGTAATGCCAGGATGGGTCGACTGCAAAAGCCCAAGGCGCTTGGACTCGACGGCGTCTTTTGGAATTACAATTGTTAGGCGCATCTTGATGCCGAGGCACTGAAGCCCATAGGCGAGTCCCCAACCAAGGTTTCCAGGGGTCGTAAGCACAAGGCCGTTTTTCCGTTGTTGATCTGTCAGGCCTAGTAAAATTCCAAGAGCGGCTCGCACCGTAAAACTATTGGTTTCCTGAAGATCCTCGCGTTTTAAAAGCAATGAACGAAGAGTTTTCTGGCCAGCCTCTAGAGGTGTTCGTTTGATATATGGGGCAAGCTTTTTTGCAAGAGCTTCAATATCGGCAGGCGAGATGAATCCCATGCGAAAACCGTAGTAAATAACGGTCTTATTGTAAACAAAGGGTGTCGTCTTCTTGCCGGTTGCGGGCGGATCCGCTAGACAGCAGCAGACATTTATTTGCGATGTCGAAGGCTTAGGTATGACGGATTTGATTGCGGAGCTAAAGCAGCGGCCATTCGTATTGGCTCCGATGGCGGGCATCACGGACTGTGCGTTCCGTTCAGTGATGCGCGAACTCGAATGTGGAACTGTGATCACGGAACTTGTTTCGGCGCATGGAATTGAATACGCCAGCCGCAAAACCTTACAGCTAATGGATTTTGAGCCGATCCAGCGTCCAATTGGGATTCAGCTCTTCGGTGAGACTCCTGAAATTCTAGGGCGCGCGGCGAAGGTCGTCGAAGAGCGCGGAGCTGACTTTGTTGATCTAAATTTTGGCTGCCCAGTACCTAAAGTTGTTAAAAAAGGTGCGGGTTCTGCGATTTTAAAGGACTTGAAGGCAGTTGAGTCTGTTTTCAAGGCAGTGAAGTCGTCGGTTTCTATTCCGGTGACAGTTAAGATTCGGACGGGATGGGATCAAGACTCTCGAAATGCTGTCGAAGTTGCTAAAATTGCCTACGAAGAGGGTTTGACCTGGGTCGCCATTCACGGTCGTACACGGGCGGCCGGTTATTCGGGTTTGGCAGACTGGGATTTTATCGCTGACGTGAAATCAAAGTCGAAAATTCCCGTTATCGGCAATGGAGACATTCTGACGGCTGAGACGGCCGTGCGGCGCCTTCGAGACTCTGGCTGCGATGGGGTCATGATTGGTCGCGGTTGCCTCAAAAATCCTTGGATTTTTAGGCAAGCGCAGGGGCTTTTGCGGTCGGGGGAAGTCCCTGAATGTGATAAAAACTTCGGGGTTTTGTTCGAGCGATTGCACCAGGCGTTTGGCGCCATTGCCCAGGGTGACCAGCCAGAGCGATTTATCATGCTGCAGATGAAGAAATTTGCTTCGTGGTACTCGACCGGGTATCCTGGCGCCTCGCAATTTCGAAAGACGATTTTTCAGCAAGAAACGCTGGAAGCCACTCTCCAGTCCGTCTTTGAATATTTCGACAGCATCGCGGCAATTGTCCAAGCTGACACAAGTCAGGAAGCTTTCTTGATGGGTGGCCACGGTTAATTTTGGGACTTGATAATAGTGAATCGAATTGAACTGAAGAGCGAAGCGAACAGAAACGGGAACGGAAACGGTTAATGGAAAACATCACGGCAGATAAAATCAGAAACATTGCGATCATCGCGCACGTCGATCACGGCAAAACAACCTTGGTTGACCACTTGTTGAAACAGAGCGGTTTGTTTCGTTCCAACGAACACGTCGAAGAACGCGTTATGGACTCGATGGATCTTGAAAAAGAACGCGGTATCACAATCGCGGCGAAAAACGCTTCGTTCTATTACAAAGACCACAAAGTAAACATCGTCGATACGCCCGGGCACAGTGACTTCGGTGGCGAGGTCGAGCGGATCCTCAACATGGTTGAAGGTGCGGTTTTGTTGGTCGACGCTTCTGAGGGCCCACTTCCACAGACGCGTTTCGTCTTGAAAAAGGCCCTTGAACAGAACAAGCGCGTGATCGTCTGTATCAACAAAATCGATCGACCAGATTCGCGAATCGAC
>JAXMMN010000765.1:0-11890 GCA_034366485.1 Bdellovibrionales bacterium | reverse complement strand
GTCATGGACACCAGTCTTAGAAGTGTAACGGACTCAGAGTAACCCTTGAGGCTAAAGTCGCCGACAACTTCGAAGCGGGCTTCGCGATCGAGATCAGGTTGATGGCGAGCAGAGAGATAAAGCTGATTTTCACTTTTGTCGGTGACAACGGAAAGAATCCGAACCGTTTCGATAAGGACGCCGCCTGAAAGGCTGAGGCCATCAACCAATCTAGCAAAGCGAAGTGTGCCGTGAGCAAGCGCAGACTTCACTGTGAAGCGATGTCCTTCCAGCTGAGTACGGCTGTTGATTTCCTGCGCGAGCGTGTGGATGTCACGGATCGCGTCGATCGATCTTGCTACTGAGTCTCTGGTGTTCTTGCCGGGGGTATCTTTGAAATAGTAAATCGCCTCATCGCCGACAAACTCGTAAATCAGACCGTCATAGCGCGAAGCGATTTCGGTGAGACCCATGAAAAAAGTGTTGATGTGTTCGGCAAAGCGCTCGCGATAGTCACTGTTAAAAATTTGGGAGAATCCGTTGATGTCCGTGCGAACGAGGGTGCAGTCGAACGTGTAGGGCGGGGTTTGCCCGCTGAATATCTCGCGTTGAAGTGCGGGAAGAACTTGTGTTTGTAGGACCGTGTTTTTTTCGCGGGCTTGCTTTTCGGAATTCGCATAGCCACGGAAGCTCGCGAAGATGGCTTCCGCTTCAGATGAAATTCCACTTCGATTGGTCGCGCCGGTTGGGAATCTCCCGGTTTTTTGAATTTCGGATTTCAGCTTCATGAGGTCTCTTGTATGAAGCCAGAATGCTAGTGCGGCTAGCGCGATGACCGTGAGGATATCTTGGAGGATGATTTTCCAAATATGTGACTCGAATATTGTTGCCCAAAGTATTTGGTCGTCTCGTTTGTCGATGCCGATCGTTAGGAGGAGATCATCTGCAAGAAATTCACTTCGTTCGCTGCGGATAGTGTCTATAAGGTCTTTGCCTGCGTATTTCGATCTGCTCAGGTAGGACGCGTTGACTGCTAGATCGGCCCCAGGGGGGAAAACGTGGGTGAGTTGGCCAGATTTATAAACCACAAAGTAGCTGATCTCAGCTTGTTTGAACGCTTCGATAAGAATTTGGTGAAGCTCTTTATCTGCGCCGGCGAGATAGAGTGCTTGTCCTACGGAGAGATAGTGCAGAAGCTTCTTCTCTTTTTGAAGAATGGTTTTATCTCTAGTGTCTTTAAGGTACAAAATTGTCGATGTCGGAAGGTAGATAGCAGTTCCGATACTAATGGCCAGAAGGACCAGAGTAAATAGCGAAAACTTTCGGCCCATCTTCTGATGAAGTGCAGCTCGAAGCTCATTCAGCCAGTTCATTTTGGGTTCCGTTTGCTCGTTCGCGACTGGATCAATCGACTTTTTTCAGCGCTATAGATAAAAACAGTGTGGGTGAGAACGCCATCAACCAACGCTGGCGCCATCGCGCCAATTTGCCGATTTTCATGATCGTAAATCTGAATTCCGTTTTTAGATAATGCTTTTGCAAATTCTTGGTTTTCCAATTCGGCGGCGACGGCGCGGTAGCCGCCTACGACAAATCGCTTCAGTTCTGTCGCAGTCATTTTCTCGAAGTCGTGGGTGGTCGATTTCGTACTGCTGTTTAGTACGCGGTCTTTGGTTTGGAATTTTGATGCTGTATGAGTGCCGGCCATTGACGGAGCTAGTCCTGAGGATTGAGTTAGCTTTTCCGTAGCTGAACCAACCATGGCGGAGGCAATGGCCGAAGCGGTCGGAGACCGCGTTTCAGAATTGTCCTCTCTTGCATCTCTGGTGGTGCGAGCAAGGCCGTTGACCGGTTGTGCAGGTTGGGTTCGTTGTTCACTCTTTTCATTTGCAAAGGGATTTGGAAATGAAAGGTCATTGATATCTGCAATATTCGAGATCTGAAGTGGTCGGCCGGCCAAGCTTGCAACGATCAATTTTTGCGCGGGTTGGTCTTTCGGCCGAGAACGGAAAACCTCGGTTGTTTCTATTCTTCGTGCATCTAGTTTTTCGAGAGTCAAAGTGGTTGTCACTTTTCGTGCAGCTGTTTCAAGAGTGTCTACAAGCTTAGTTGCACGATTAGTAGATGATACATCTCTACGGCCGGTTGCACTTCCCAGCGAGCGAATGGCGCTAGGTTCAGGCAGCGGTGCAATCGACGCAATCGTGCGACTTTGTCGGATCGGGGGCGTGGGAGTTTCGTTATCTCGATTAGCTTGCGGAGTCGGCGTCTGCGGTACATCCCATGAGATTGGACTGGTCACTGGTATGTGCGGCGCTAACTCTGCGATCGTTTTAGCGTTGTGCTGTTGCGCTATTTCCCTTAGCTCTGAAGCTCCGGATCCGTAGATGCCTTGACCGGGTCCGCATGGTTCCTCGCTTGCGAGTGCTGCGTTTAGTTTCAGCAAATGGAACGGAGTCCAAGTTGACGTGTCAGACCTTAACTCCTTGCATTGTTTTGCGTTTGCAAACTCGATTGAAGCGACTGCGAGGTCTGTTGCGCACCTATCTTTTCCTGCGATTTTACATGCCGATCCTATTTTTAGCTCGCCACTTGCTATATGAACGTCGCCCCCTGCGAGCACCGTTTGTGTACCAGTAGCCACGGGAATTGTTTGAATGGATGGTTCTAGAATTGCGGTTTCGCGATCGCGAGTCTTTCGGGCAGCACCTATCTTTTTAAGCTCATCGCATCTTTCACCAAGTGTGCAGCACTCTTCAATTAGCTCTGTCGAAATACCATCTCGCATTGGAACCGAATGAAGTGCTTCGTGGAATATTTGTGCAGCGTAGGTGTCGCGATCTGGTTTGAGGCTTTGTTTTATGGTAATTGTTTTTGACTGCTCATCAAATTCACCTGACTTCGCTTTTTTGTCGGCGGTACAGCTGAGGCGAAGACGCGGGTTGAGATTTTTTTCGCTTATAGCCTGTTTCGCAAAAGCTTGTATCACCCCAGATTCGTGTGCAAACCCGGTATCCTCGAGACATCGCAAAAATGTCGACTTATCTTCACGGACCTGCGTCTCTGTCGTGAAGATATCTGCAGCCGCATTCATGATTGCGTTCCGATGTTCTTCTTTAATTGATGGATCGAAGCATGAGGCATCAAAGAATTTTGCTTTTGTTAGTTCGTCTCTTTTTTTTGCAATCAGTTCGCTCTCTTTTACAGCCGGTCCCAAGGCGGTCACGTTTAAAATTGAACTTGGTGCTTTGGGGTCTAAGCAAAATGGATCGACATCTGGGTATCCATGTTTTTCGAATGGCTGAAACTGAATCAAAGTCGGGCGATATGATTTTGCGTCAGCTGAAAGAGTAAATCTCGTGATTCGGTTTCCATTTTGCTCGCGCATTGCAATTTCCGCGCGGGTGAACTGACCAAAAATTGGGTTCGTAAACGTGATCTTCGTGTGACCGCGAAGAATCGTGTAGTGAGTAGGAACGCCGTAACCATAAGGGTCGCTGAGAACTTCAATTGGTCTTGAAGCATTCGGTTTCGCATACGCCAAGTTTGCGAAGCTCGTTGCGACGACAAGAGAGGCCATAAGTTTAAGAACTGATGTAAAGGCAAACACTTGCTGAATATCTGTAGGTTTTAATAGGTCTGTCGACGTATTCTGATGAGTCCTGATTTAGATTGCGGACTTTCTATGTGTATTCAGTAAGTTGTCTCAACTTGAGACGGTGCCCCTTTGGGTCTTGAAATGCCGTAATAGGGCTGTGGAAAACTGCCTAATTCGTTTTAAACCGAGACTGAGCCTCATTTGGTCTTGCCTATGGTTTGCTCTATAGGAAGACAGACGTGGGGGTCGAAATTGAAAAAACAAACACAACATAATATCCATTGGTCGCAAGTTGGAATTCTCGCAACAGTGTTGATCTTTTCGATACTCAATTTCAGCTCAGTTCACGCCCAATCGCGTGAATTCATTGATCCAACAAGTGAGTACGGGAAACTTGCTGGTATTGTTAGCCAGCTAGATGGCACCGGTGCTATCGGCAACGCATTTGTCATCGGCGCCGGTGGCTGCCATATCGTTACCAACGTCCACGTGGCATTTGGAAAGTCTCGCGATGCAGACGGAACGACAGTTCTCATGGATAATGTTTCTGTAGGACACACGCTGAAGTTTCAATTCGATTTTGATACGAAAACAAAGCGCTTTAAACGAGAGATGAAAGCTTCTGTTGTGGAGTTCGGTAACTACGATCCGCAGACGCGTCGTGGCCGCACCCAAGATGTGGTCGTACTAAAATTGGCAGATTGTCTCGGTCCACAATATGGTAACCTTTTGTTTGATCAGGATGCGTCGAAAAAGCGATTTCCGGAGGGCGAGCTTTTAACAATTTCATTTAGCAAACTTAACGGTGAATTTGGATTGGTCAGTGAACGCTGCAAATCTGCATCTCATACGCCAATCACCGGACTGTTCATAACAAACTGTCATTCGGCAGACGGAATGTCAGGCATGCTTTATCTTGAAAAAAGTATTGCTGATGGCAAATTTCGAGTGGTCGGAATTCATCAGGGTCGCGAAACAATGGCCGACGGACAAGACGTACCGGTCGCAGTATATGCACGTGCGTTCAATCCAATCATCGACAGTGCCCTGGGTGAAGGGAGCCCAATTGCAATTGGTCCAATTGCTACTGACCGTAAGCCACAGAATGATCAAACTGCTCTTTTGGCTCCAGTAAAATCACGAACAGTAGTTCGCTAATCAAAATGGGAATGTGGAAACTGAAACTCCACCGCTGATTATCGCCCCACCATCCCCGTTTTCAGCGTCGATGCCATTTTTCCCATCCGCATCCCCGCTTGGTCCATTGGCCCCGTCTTGCGCAGCCCTGCAGCCTTGCGCATAAGCGCCAGCACTTCCTCCGACGCCACCGCTCAATCGCTGGGATCCTTTTCCACCAAATCCGCCTTTACCAGCGCGATCGAAAACTTCTGCTTTAAAGTTATGATGGGTTTCGATGAAAAACTGGATTCTTCCAGCATTTCCGCCTTTAGCGCCATTTTCGCCGTCTGTACCGTTGGCGCCTCTTTTGCCGTCAGTTCCATTCGTTGGCTGTCGGTCGCAGCGAAAAATAGAACGGCCGCACTGCAATTGAGCATCTAGTCCGGCGCCGGGTCGGCACTTTCCGTGAATTTCCGTGCTCAGGCCGGAAACACCGTCCGCACCACGTAGCTTTGGATCGACCGCTCTCGAGATTCCTCGTTCTCGCTCTAGTGTTTCACCGGACTTTCCGTTTTTTCCGTTCAGTCCGACCAGTGCGACAGTTAGGAATCCATGTGCTTCCTTTGCGCGAATAGTGATGTTTGAGCCTATCATAGGCGAGCTTTCCGACGTATTTTCGCCAGGAAAGTGTGTGATGATGTTTGAAAAAATCCGCGACCATCCACCATCAATTTTACGAGGGTCTTCCTCAACATAAAGCTTGTTCACAGCAATTACTAAGTCGTGTCCATTGGTTTTAATTTGGGCACCTGATCTGATAAAAAATCTGTTATAGGAGTAGCGAGTGGCTTCCTTAAGATTCAAGTTCGAAATGACTTCGAGGTCTAGCGGGGCTGTGGCTTCAAGTTTGAGTGTAGATATCGAGACACCGTAAGTATCAAGTGCTGATAGCCCAACTTTTAGTCTCGAATTCCCAAAAACAATACGTGAGTACTCATTCGACCCATTGATCAAAGTTGGAAGTTCGTTTGGTTCAGTTATCTGCATACGTTTAATGTTGGCCGGCCATGTGATGACGACGCGGTACGAATTTGGATCGGGCATTTCGTCGAAGCGAATTTTTACGTTTTCATTCGTTAGTTTGATATCGGTGGCTTGTTGCTCACGGCCGCGTTCGATTGTATCGACGATGTCAGAGGGTTTCGCTTCTTGGACTTTGGGTTTTTCTGGAGTGTCCTCTTTGAAGGCACATGCGCTCACATTGAGAATCGCGAGTGAGAATAGTAGCCTGGTAAGAGATTGGATTTTCACAAAGAAGCTCCAGAGATATTCTTAGGTTTTCAAGAACTATAAGTAGGGATTTACAGAGCAAAGTCTCTGCCACATTTGTGAAAAGCTTTGTCCTCTCGAAGGCCACAAAATGGTTCCATGGCCCTCATGAAGTGCCGTCAAAGTGAACTATTTGGTTCTCCAGTCGGGGGGCTGGAAAAGTCGAAAACTCAACTGCGGCAATCGCGTTTTCTAGCGAAAAACTTCCATGGTTGTCTTTCAATCGATCACTCGGAGTTTAGCATGCGCTCGACATCGGCCATCGCTCGAGCGGCTGTTCGCGGGTATCCCAATCCCTCGAGTTGGTTAATTCGGATGTAGTTTTTCACGTTCGAAAAGTCGCGTCTTCCAATGACGAGACGTGTGAATGGTCGAAGGTCCCAGAATTTCTGTTTGAAAGCTAAATCGTGGCTCCATCGCGATTTTCCAGTGATCGCCATCGCAATCGATCCCGTGACGGCTCTGATAAATCGTTTGTAGCCACTGATTCGAAAAAGTCGAATGTGTAAATGAAGGTGGTTGCCAACATTCGCTTTCGAGATAATTCGAACTCCGTGTCTACCTGAGAACTTCGCGAGAATTGCTTCGATTCGCCGATTGTTGTGCAATCTCCAAAAGGACCAGTGACCGCGCGCACGCGTTGATCGAAGAACCAAATGCATCGAGTACCGACAAGAAATCGGTCGCGGACGCGATCGGCCCTTTCGAGTGTTGCGGTATTGGCCGCCATAGGCACTGAAGTGAATTCCATATTTTCGGCGATCAGCTGTTTTACTGTTGTTCATGAGGCCGGCGAATGTGGATCGACTCCCAAGAGTTAGCAATCGCTCAAAAAAATTTTCGTCTGCTTGGCCGACTTTCGGACAGACCCAAGTAGTCATCACTGTGACCGAAGGTACGGGGGCGCGTGTCGGTGACCGAAGGTACCGGCCAGGAGTGGGTGAGGGGAATACTAGTGGCGGGGGGCGAAGAAAATTTTTGCGGCGACGAAGGCCAGGAGGGCGCCGGAGAAAACGTCGGCGAGGTAATGTTGCTTTATGAGCACGGCGCTCACTGCGACGAGAATGCTCGAGGCTCCGTGGAAAAACGCGATCCGAGCGCCGGTTCGGTCCTGTTCGGAGATCAGTGACCGAAGGTACCGCGAGAGGGCGGGGATGGGAGAGGCGGAATAGTGGAGGAAGAAAAGAGCCAGTATGCAGGTTTGGGCCACGTGGAGGCTGGGGAAGGTGTTGTAGGGGTGATCGGCGCGAAAGAGTAAATCGAGGACGAAGTGAAAGACTCCTTCGACGGGGGCTGCGACTGGTCGATCGATGGGCGTTGGGAACAGAACGAAGACGAAGTAGGCGACTGTGTTGATCGCGGCTTGCGCAATCGTAAGACGAGAGAGTGCCCGAATGTCGGAGCACAAAAACAGTGGCGTCAAAAGTAGCGGATAGTACATCACGTAAAACACAACGGTCCACGGAGTAAAAGGAAGAGCATGATCAAACTGCGTGGAAATCGGGAGCGCTGGTCGTCCAAGTGGATTCAGTGCAGCGAATTCATTTGTTCCTAGGTAGCCGATCAGAAGGTAGCCGAGGCCAAGAAGATACATCCAGCGGGCGCGCGCAATTTCGGAATCAAGTAAATTCGATCGCGACCAACGGGAAGCAGTGCTCACAAGGGGCCTTTCATCGGAGAGATAGGCTCATTGGTTGAAGAATTCGGTCCGAAGTCACGAGCTTGTTTTCTGATGGAATGTAGCGGGGCTCGTGGCGCGGTGACCGATGGTTGTCGGGGAGGAAGCCGGCGGCGGAGAAAGCCTTGACGATTTCTGGTGCGGCCCAGACTTCGATTTTAGCAAACTGAGAAATGATGGCGGGCGAAGACCGGAGGGCCTTGGTCAGTCGATCGAGGAGGTCTGTGGCATAGCCTCGCCCACGAAATGGAGGCTCTGTTGTTACGCCGCGAATTCGGAGAGTGCCGTTTGGTTTAGGATCTAAAATTTGAATGCAAGCCGTACACAGCGTTTCACCATTGGAAGATTTTAGCGCAACAGCTTTGCGGAACTCACGTGAAATCAATTGCCGACCATAAACAGTCTGGCGATAAAAAATATTGCCGCCCAACTTTAGGTCCTGTGTCGCTAACTTTGCGCGCTTCAACCATTCTTCGACAGAAATTGGAGTTAGGCCGTTGGCAGCGAATCCGGCTTCAGCTCCTTCAAGACCGCTTCCGATTTGCGAACTGCCAAGCGGAAGTGCGGTGCTAGAATTCATTGTGGCAAATGAGGGTCTCGCGAGAGCCTCTAGGTAGCTATCTAGCCGCCGGCGAACGGTGAACGGTTGATTTATGAAGCGAGAATTCTCAATCGAATGATTCAATTCAAGTGTCGTGACGTGACTCTCTAGCGCTCGCTGCCAGTTTGTCGGCCCAATACCGCGGAGACATTTTGCGACCGAGGATTGAATTGTGGAATCACAAAAAGGAATCGCTAGTTCGCGGTCTTGAAAATGTGACCGAAGGTTGAAAATGAGGCGAGCGTCGCGTTCGCTTTCGATCCAAACTGGGCATGCTTCTTTCTCAATCCGGGCATTGATCTTTGGCAATACAAGGCGTGCATTTCCGCGATCGCCCATCTGAACTTTCGCTTCTTTAGCCAGAAGAAAAAGGAAGAGTGAATCTAAATCTACGAGATCTGTTTGAAGAATGTCTGGTACCAATTGATGCGGACGAAAGCGTGGCACTTGCGCCGCACCCAGCAATTCGATGTCGGGCTTTAGGGCATGAAGCCAGCGAGCGACGAGAGAGCCATCATGAATAAGAAGCAAACGGTCATCGCTCGAAAGGAACTTTAAGATCGCGGCGTCGACGTCAGCCAGCGAACTGTTGCCAGTCTCGGACGGTGGCCCGTTCCACGCTTCGAGAACTGGATTCGTCGATGTCATCCACTCGGTGGTAAAAATGTCGTCCTCATCCAGTCGTTGTTTTCGGTACCGGCCCTCGCGACCAATGGTAAAGGACCAGTCACCGTGTTCGAAAATTCCGGAAATCTCTGGCCGCAAGCAACGGTAGAGAGAAAAGAAGTCCATGTACCAATGCCCTTCGCATTCCGGCATCATTTCGTTCAATCGTTTGCGCCAGAGATCGTGCTCTGCCTCGATCGTTTCAAAACCATGAAACTTCGGACGCACCTCGAGTTCTGGGTAGTCGAAGAGAACGATTTCTCTTTTTGAAGAGCGAGTTCCTAACTTGCCGACGCGCCCATGCGACACGAGTTCGTGAATGACTGGGTTTGTTCGAAGCTGAGTTTCAAATTGCTCGGGGAGATATTGAAAAAAACCGGGAACCGCCGGTGCATTGCGACCGATGAAAAACCGATAGAGTCCGCAAAGATTTTCTGTTTCCGCAATTCTCCATATGGATGGAATATAGAGACTGACGCCGGGTTGATAGTCTTTGGGCGTGTCCTTTACGAGGTGAATTTCACCTTGGCCAATCACTGGCAAATAGGCAAAGTTTTCCCGAAGCATTTCTCCGCACAGCCACGCCTGACAGATGACGATTGGGCTTACGATCTGGGTTTCTTTCGCAAGTGCTAAAAACTCCGGACTGTTCCAGAATTCAATCGCATCCATTTTTCTGCTATGAAATTTAAGTCCAACTGGTGAATGGCCTAGGGCGGTGAGACGCTCTTTGAAGCGATCAACGAACTCGATGTCATGTCGGTTGAGGTCGCCTTCTAGAACAAGGGTTGCAACTTCGATTGGAAACTCTGGATCGATCTCTTTTCTTGCTTCCAAAAATGAGACGAGAACAATTTCGCTATCAAGCCCACCACTGTAGCAAATGAGTGGCGTCAACTTTTTCTCAAGACAGTCTTTTAAAATTAAAAGTGCGGCTGCTCGATTGGCTTCTCTCCAAGTTCCGAAAGTTGTCTTCGCTCTCCCATACTTTGCGACAAAGAGATCTTCCTTGTTTTTTCGATGACACATCCACTGGACATTTTCGTCAGTTAAAGCTCGTTCCGGCCGCGCATAGCCGAACTGAAAATGTTGTCGGTGTGTATATTCAAACATTTTCAAAAAGGCCTTTGAAGTTGGAAACGGTAGCTCGAAGGCTGTTCCACTTTTTGAAGCTCATTGTGAACGGGAGAAAACATTTGATGTGGGGGATAATACTCTGGCGCAGGTGAAAGATCGCGAACCAGGTTAAATACGGGGGTTGAAAATGCCCAGTCTGAATCTGGAAACGAAGCGTAGAGATGTTTGCGAATCTCTAAGTCGCGATCAGAAACCTTTTCGAAGCCTGAATACTTTGGTCGTACGTTGAGTTCGAAATGTTGTCGGTAAAATCGAAGCTTTGATGAGACGGAATCTAGCTTTCCGGGAATTCGGTCATTCCAAAGTTCGACGGCAAGTGGATCAACAAGCCAGGAAAGCATGATCTCAGGCGTGTACTGAAAAAAGCCCGGACAGCCGTCCCGGCCTCGGACCAGAAAGTGCCGATACCAGGCCGCGATCTTTTCTTTTTCGATGAGGTCCCAGTGTGACCGAAGGTAGTTGGATTCGGTGATGGGTTGGTTGGGGAGCTTTCGTTTGGCGAGATAGTGTTCGCCGCTACCTAGTACGCAATAGCCGTCGATTTGATCGATCAGCCACATGGTTGAAAGAAGCTGAGGACTTACGCACTGGGTGTCGCGGGCATAGTTCATGGCCTCGGTCTGCCAGAACTCACGTAAATCGAGGTCATAAAAGCGGTAGGGAACTTTTAGAAGTTCGCAGGTTGAAACTGCCCACGCAAAATCATGCACATTCAAATCACCGCGAAACCGCAAGATGGCGACTGATACTTCGATACCACTTTCCACGAACGCCCGAAGAGTGACCTCGCTGTCCACTCCGCCGGAGAAAAGGACAACGATCGGAAGGTTTGTGTTTCGACGGATCACGCGAGCAGTTTCGCTACATTCTGCTCGAAAAGGGAGCGGCATTCTTTCACTTCGCCCATACCGCACAGTCCAAAGGTCACTGCTGCTTTCGCGAGCAGTAAAGGGCTGAAATATTCCCTCTCTTTCGTAGCCAAACTCGAAATGTTGCCCATGGGTCAAAGTAGGAGTTTTGGGATAGCCAAACGAATGGGAAATAGTCATCGATTTAGACGGAGCGATTGTCTGTGAAGTTGCCACTTCAAAAGCATACGCGAAGTCAGTTTGTCGTCAAAGAGGATGGCGGTTGCCGAGGTTTGCAGCGTTCGGAGCGACACGATGCAGCGGCAGCGGCGAGCGTCTTGTATCTGCGAATGCAGTTCGCTATCCGTTTAACGGCATTTTAACAGTTCAAAGGACGTAGCAAATGGCAAAAGAGTTTCTCGCATTTTTGAAGAATTACGGCGTGATCGGATTGGCGATTGCGGTCATCATCGGCGGAAAAGCGAACGCGATGGTTGATGCAGTTGTTAAAGAGCTGCTGATGCCGCTCGTTGGACTCCTTTTGCCATCCGGCGACTGGCGGAATCTGGCCGTTACCGTTGGAGAAACAAAATTTGGAATTGGACCAGTGCTTGCGGCGTTGATCGACTTTTTCATCGTTGCACTGATTGTCTTCCTCGTTGCGAAGAAAATCTTGAAAGAAGAAGTCGTCACTAAAAAGTAGTCAGCGACGTAGTCATCTCGAATAGTTCAGCGAAGTAATTGGCAATACAGTTGGAGCGTTTTATGAGTATGAAATTTGATTTTGGAAAATTGAAGGTTCTTTCGGCAGCGGTATCCATCGTGATCGGTTTAGCAGCGACTTTGCCTGCAGCTGCTCAAGATGCTGCACCCGCAGCACCTGCGGAAGCTAAAGCGGCAGCCGTTCCGAAGAACTATGAAGGAACAGCAGAAGT
>JAXMMN010000764.1:0-1011 GCA_034366485.1 Bdellovibrionales bacterium | reverse complement strand
TGTACGGAATGTCAATTTTCACCGTGCGGTCACGAAGGGCTTCCATGAATTAATTGTCTTGCAGGCGGCGATACTCAGGCTCGTTCGTGTGCCCAATGATCACTTCGTCAATATGCGTCTGCGCGAACTTCTTCGGCTTCACGCGGTGTTCTTGCGACGCGCCCAATAGGTCATACAAGAACGCAACATCCAGTTTTAATACTTCGACAAACTCAATCATCCCACGGTTGGCGACGTTGAATTCACCATCAAAATTGAATGCTCGTGGATCCGAATCCGAGCCGTACTCGGCAATCTTGCGGTAATTGATATCACCCGTCAGTTCAGTTGAATCTTGGTTCTTTTCATCTTTCGGCTGAAACGTTCCGATACCAATACGGTCCGCTTCGCTAAGTACGAGGCGCTTTACACGCACATGGGAAAGAACCTTAGTGACATCACCGTGATACTTTTCCATCAACTGACGGAAAATGTAGCGCGACGGCGGCGAGAGTTCGCCATCGATGTTGATTCGAAACTCTGTTTTGTTGCCACGATTGAGCTCTTCAATCACTCGCGGGCGAAGATCATCAGGAATCAAGAGAAGAGGCTCTTCGTGCATCGGCGATTGGTAAGACTTTACGTCCTTTCCAAGAAGGCCCTGTAGCTCTCCCTTTTCGTCCACCCATTCAAAGGTGTACATCGCGCCATTTTCGGTTTTCGAATATCGCTCGACGCCTTTTTTGAGCGAGCGACAAATCGTCGATTTCGCCGATCCCACTGGTCCGTGAAGAAGAATGACTCGCTTCTCTGTTCCATAGCCGAGAGCTGCAGATCTTAAAACATTCACAAGCTTCATTAGCGGAACATCAAGTCCGAAGACCGCATCTTTGCCGTCGTTTTCGGCGTCATCGAAAAATTTGTAGCGAACGACTTGCTTCTTGAAGTCGATGTACTCTTCCGAGCCCTTTTCAACGACCATGTCATACATCCGCTGAAACGCGTTTCGCGTGACCTTCGGATTCTCTTTTA
>JAXMMN010000763.1:0-2219 GCA_034366485.1 Bdellovibrionales bacterium | reverse complement strand
AGCCACTTTTTCACGCTAGAAAGATGCTGCGACTGAAATATTGGAATGATGCTCAAGACTCTCGCTTGAGTGACGGAATACCCGAGCGAATTGCTCGATCTGACCAACCCGAACTCTAGCTGACCTCGACGAAACTTCCTGATCGTGATGACGTGAGTCGACCTCTTGTGAAGATTTGCGAAACGTCACTTTTCTGCAACGGTACTTGGCTGGGCAGCATGTCTTTTTTGAGCACGTACGTTTGAATCCAGTCGTTGAATTAGCCGGCTTAATGAGTTGGCCGAAATGTTTGAACTGCCTTGAACTTCCTTGCAGAGCGCTCCAAAGAGTATTTTGTTTTCATCCTCATCCGGAATTTCAATCGAACCCTTTTCGCTGCAGCTCGATTTAAGTAAGGCAACTCCGGAGGTTGATTTCAGCGACCGAAAATCCAAAGCGGCTGCTGACAGGCAGGCCTGATAGTTGACTCGGCAGCCTGCAAGGAAAGATGAGCGAGCCTCGGATACTCGGCCATCAGCAAGCTGAAAAGTTCCCAAAATGTCACAAAGACTCAATTTTTCGGACGAGAGGCAATCAGTTTTTACTCGCTCTTCGAAGCGTTTGACGTCCGGAGAGTTTGAAAAGTGCAGTAGGCCCATTGCGCATGGCCATATCGCCGCTTCGCAACCGCGAAGTAAGTACCTGTGTGCTTCAGCAACATTGCCCTTTTTATGCAGTTCCCAGGCGACGGCAAGGCATCCCTCAGCCGGGTCTTTCTCACAATTCGATAGGAATGTTTTAAATGAGAGTTCCGGTTTGTTCAGGCTGCTGTAAGTGGACGCAAGCCCGCGGCAGTAAAAAGGCTCTTGCTCCTCGCAGGCTTCCTTAAACTTGATAAGGTGCATTTGAAGAAAGTTGGCGAGGACCTTTGGATCTCTAATGAAGTGAACGTCGAGGGTGACGTCATCGCAGGCCCGTTCAAAACGGTCATTGAAGCAGAGGTCAAACAAGAGTTTGTGGGCTTTTAGTGCATGCTCCGCACCTTCTTTGCCACCCATTTTTAGCGCCTTTTGCCGGCTTTCCGCGGCTATCTGGTGTCGGAATTCAATTTCGTTTGTTTTTTCTGAACCTTTTGGGGTAGCGGAAGCGGTCTCACTCCAGACAGGCAATGGCCTGAACAGAAGGCAGGCCGTCAGCAGAATTTTATAATGAAATCGCATGCTTGTACTCCCCGGGCCGACGACGAGTTCCGCCGAAAGTTTAACTTCTTAGAAGTGCAAGCAGAGTTCCGACCGAGAGCTATCTCGTCCGTCGGCACCGAAAACATCCTGATCAAGTGTTTGCTGAATGGTCAGGGTTGGACGTCGCTGTGCTACATCCACATCAACCATGAAAGAACCTGCCAAGAGTCTTGACTAAGTGCCCTATCTCCCTTAGTTTTCTGCGTTCGCTTTCCTAGAAGTTCTTAAAAGATATTTTAGGTCTGTTCGGTCCGCACTTTGGAATGCCATTGGGGTATTTCAGTGCAGTAAACCCTGCCTCCCGTTTTCGTCAGCTGGGATGTTGCAGAGAAAGGTTGAAGAATGCCGACGATTAACCAACTGATCCGCAAATCGCGGGAAGTTCAGAAAAACAAAACGGCGTCGCCAGCTCTCGTGGGCTGTCCACAACGTCGTGGTGTTTGCACTCGTGTGTACACGACAACTCCAAAGAAGCCGAACTCGGCTCTTCGAAAAGTTGCTCGCGTGCGTTTGTCCAACGGATACGAAGTAACTTCGTACATCCCAGGCATTGGTCACAACCTTCAAGAGCACAGCGTGGTCTTGATCCGTGGTGGTCGTGTAAAGGATTTGCCAGGTGTTCGTTATCACATCGTCCGCGGAACCCTTGATACTCAAGGTGTAAACGGCCGTCTTGTCTCTCGTTCTAAATACGGAACGAAGCGACCAAAGAAATAAGGAGGACTCATGTCACGTCGTAGAAGAGTACATAAAAGAGAGATCCTCCCGGATCCAATTTATAACGATATCGTAATCACTAAGTTCGTAAACAAGATGATGTACGGTGGAAAAAAGAGCACTGCTCAGGCGATTTTCTACGGAGCTCTCGACGAGCTCAAAACGAAAATCACTGAAGAGGATTCTTTGACTGTGTTCCGTAAAGCTCTTGAAAACGCTAAGCCGCAGATCGAAGTTCGATCACGCCGCGTTGGTGGAGCGACTTACCAGGTTCCAGTTGAC
>JAXMMN010000762.1:0-1837 GCA_034366485.1 Bdellovibrionales bacterium | reverse complement strand
TTCAGGACACGACTGGCCAAGCGAGACTTGATCTTGAAGCGATTTTGCATCCGGAAGTTCGGCTGCAGGCGGACAGAGAAAAAGAGCGATGCAAAAAAGCAGGTCAGAAACTGGCTTTTTACGAAATTCCACTCTTGTTCGAAAAGAAGTTGGAATCTCATTTTGATAAAATCGTCTGCGTTGCCGTTGATCCTGCAGTCCAGCTTCAACGACTGATGGATCGGTCCCAACTTGATCGCGCAGCAGCCGAAGCAAGAATTAAGTCACAGCTTCCGCAGGCCTCGAAAGTGGCTGGTTCTGACTATGTGATTTGGAACAATGGGACACTCGAGGATTTAAAGAACGCGACCAATTCGGTGCTCGGAAACCTTCACCAACCGTAAGCGAAGCCGATCGTCGATATGGCCGTCAGCTTTTCTGTGCTGATCGCGCCTTCGAGATCAAGCCGAACGCTGAAGGGGTCAGCGAGCGTCCACTCCATTCCGCCCCCCAATCGCACTTGCCAGTTTGCCAGCTTTAAAAACGTGACAAGCTGCTGCGAGGGAACAACTCGAATGCCGGCTCCATATTTGTAAAACCATCGACGTCGACTGTCGTCGGCGAAGTGAAAGCGAGCAGCGTGCAAAACTCCCGCGCCCTCATTTAGGAGGTCAGCTCCAACTTCGATTCGTTGCGAATTTTCGAAGGGAAAACGATATTGAAAGCCGATATTTGAGCCGAGTGTGCTTGTCTGATTGAAATCAACAAGCGCGCCGCCGCGGACCAAGAGAGATTGGCGGTAGCGATAAAAATAGTCAGCCTCTCGTACAGATTCCGTCATCGGCGGAGCCGGGGTCAGCTGAACTTGCCGGGCCCGATCAAGCTCTTCCGCCGTTGCGGGTGGAGATTTGTCTTCTGGTTCCGTGAGATCAGGTGACGGCGGTGGCGTCGCGGCTAGGGCGTACGATGAGACCAGCAGCCCAATCGAAAAAGCAATCCACCAACGTCGGGCGAAGAATCGAGAAAAAGACATAGCACAGACTAGGTTGGTAGCCGCCCTATAGCAATTTGATCAAATGTTCCTTGAGGTGGCACCCGACAAAGGTCCAAAGCTGTGGCCGTATTCGCAGTGCGTAGCGTGTTCAAGAGTGAGCTTTGGTTTATTTGTTCCTAAACTAATTCGGTCATCATCGAATGAGGAGTATTCATGAGATCGCGATATTTATTGGCCGCCCTGTCAGGCGTATTTATTTCTGCTTCAGCGTTGGCAGCCGGCGTGAAGGATTATTCTATCCATCAACACGGCATGAGCGTGCGAGCAATGGGAATGGGCGGGGCATTTACGGCAGCCGTCGATGACTACAGCGCGATTTTCTATAACCCTGCTTACCTTGCCCGAATGGAAGAAAGCGACACCAACCTTTCTCTCCTCCATGCGGGAGTGGATGAAAAGTTTCCTAGTTTTTTTAGTGACCTTGGATCGCTGTCTAATTCAAACGACATCACTCAGGTCATCGATTTCCTAGGCAAGAACTCTGGCAATCACTATTCGGCACGCATCGGGCTTTTGAACGCCTACTTCGCTAGACCGGGTTGGGCACTTGCGGTGCTGCCAGTCGATTTCTCGCTGGAAATGCGCGTCGGTCAGTCTGTTGGTCCGCAACTTCAGTTGGTCGCGAGGCAAGATACGACCGTTGCTTATGCGAGGGGATGGAACGGAAAACTTGAATCAGGAAAGCTTTCGTTCGGAGCAACGGCGAAAGCGATCTATCGCGGATACTTTAATAAATCGCTCAATGCGGTGGACGTCGCGTTCTCTGACAACGTCTTGGGTCCCGAATATGCTGCAGAAGGACTG
>JAXMMN010000761.1:0-1097 GCA_034366485.1 Bdellovibrionales bacterium | reverse complement strand
TGCCCTGGATCTGCGTTCACCGAGGCCGGTCACCATCGAATGAAGTTCTGCGCCGATCGTGTACTGAGAAACCCCTTTTCGCTTCGCCAATTGTAGATAGCGTTCGTGAAAAGTTCGAAGTGATTGAAACCACAACGCAGGGTTAGCTGGCGCTATGTTTCCGTGCCACCAAGTAACGCCACTTTTTGTATAGGGAAACTCACCCCTGGGTCCCACGACCAAAAGAATCGGACGAAGCCCCGTGGTCATCCCGTGAGAGTGAGCAAATTCAATTGTCTCTTCTAACAAGCGCTCTTCCGTAGCTTGTTCGTGAAGCGGTACGAATGAAACAACGGTGTCCGTAGTTCCCGTGATCATTTTCGCGCGCACGTTGAACGTCAGATGATTGAAGCCGAGTGCTTTCAATTGCAAAATTAAATTTCGAACTCTGGTACCTTGAGCGGTGCTATCGACCGTGTAACCCCAAGATTGGTAGGTCGTCAGATTCATCGCCTTGACGACAGTCGAAGAAGTATCAACGGGGGCACTGACATTTGCGCGTCCTAGAGTGGCTGCGCCAAACGTGAGAAAACCGAAGACATAGATCGAAAGGAGAATGTGCTTTTTTAATCGATAAGCCATGGCGGCAGGAGTCTTGTCTCAGCCCAAGGAATCTGTCACGAACTGTTTTTACTTACATGGCTTTGTTGAGAAGCTGTCCCGTCGACTTGCTGTCGGAATTGCGAGCTTTCAAGAGACTGAGCTCGGATTCAGGGATTCTACGCACAACTTTTCCGGTCGGATCCTCAACGTAAACGACGGGAATCCCGTCTTTTTTCTCAAGACGAATTCGAAGACCGTTGTCCTTTACGCCAGGCAAGGCCTCGAGATGAGCTATGGCCGCCTGAATTTCTTCCTCAGTCAGGCCACGGTTTGGAGCTTCTTCATGATGGTTGGGATCTTGAGGATTGGGATCACGATCGGCAGAGGACTTGGCCTCGCCTTGCACAAGCTCCCTTCGCTTCGCTTCCGAAACGGGGTTCTTGGAAAACGGAAGGATGTTACGAATTACATTTTTGACATCCATAATAGACTCTTCGCACGATCTTCATATTTGA
>JAXMMN010000760.1:0-2734 GCA_034366485.1 Bdellovibrionales bacterium | reverse complement strand
GTGTCATTGGTCGGCGGGAAAAAAATCGATAGTGCAGAGTACGCTCGAGATGCCTATGCTGCGGTCTTCAAAAACGAAAAGCGCACATACAAGAGCGCATTCAGCCAATCCTGGGATGATTTTTGGGCCAATGAAGCGCGAGCGGCCAAGTCTGCGATCCAAACAGTTGCAAACTTCGAAGAGGTCATTGCGAAAGGCGTCCAGCAGTACAGCGAACTTAGCAGTGAAGAGAAACAGGTCGTTAATTGTTCGCTTGCCGCGGGTGCAGGATCTGGCTTCGCGGTTAAGGCTGTTGCGAATGTTGCGTTGCGAACAACGGCTGCGGCGACCACCCAGACACAAGTTGCAAGCGTTGCTGTCTCGAAAGTTGAGCCGTTGATTCAGACTCCGGCGGTTCAGGCTGCAAGAGCACGAGCGCTTGAGCGAAGTGGATCGCAAAGTGGCTTTCGGGCATCGCCCCCTCAGGCTCCGGCGATCAAAGGGTTAGAAGTTCGAGAACTCTATGCGGATCCAAATGCATTCGATGTTCCGGCCGCAGACATCATGAAAATCTACGGCGAATTTGACCCACGAAAAGTGATTAAGGCGAAGGATGTACCGACACCGCCAGTTGTAGCAAAAACGGGAAAACGCTACCGGGCTCATCTCGATGTTGGAGACGGACACAAGATGCCAGTGGAGTTTGAAATAGTGTCTCCACCAACTCCGCGAGGCTTTGTCACCATTCGTTTCGAGAACCCGCTTCATCGCGGACTCACGACCGAGAGATCGATGCGACAGTCCGAAATTGAACTGTCGCCCGGATTTCGCGAACTAGAAAATTAGCCCTCAGTTAAACTTCGAAGCATCCACGCTGTTTTTTCGTGGATCTGAAGTCGTTGAGTTAATAGATCAGCCGTCGTTTCGTCGGTCGCTTTTTCTGCCAATGGATAAATAGAACGTGCAGTGCGAATCACGGCTTCCTGCGCTTCCACGAGATTTCGAATCATTGTATGCGCATTTGGAATGTCGGTGTCTTCCTTGATCGAAGTAAGCTTCGCATACTGCGTGTAGGTTCCTGGCGCATAAACTCCGAGGGCGCGAATTCGTTCTGCAATCAAATCGACAGCAAGAGCAAGTTCGTTGTATTGGCCTTCAAACATGAGGTGCAGTGTTTGAAACATTGGACCAGTCACGTTCCAGTGATAGTTGTGGGTCTTCATGTAGAGCGTGTAGGTGTCGGCCAAGAGGCGAGACAGACCTTGGGCGAGGTCCTTTCGGTCGGCTTCTGAAATTCCAATATTGATTGTCGTGGTTCCCATAAATTCTCCTAGCGTTACAAGTGAGATTCATTGTTGAAACTACTCCCGAACTCGGCTTTCTGGAAATCGATAGTGCCTATTATCACATAGAGATCTACAATTGTAGGAGGGGGCCAGCATATGAGGTTTGGAGTAATGTTTGGTATGGGAGCGTTAGCCGCAACAGGTCGATTTGTCGTTCTATCCGTTCTTTTGTCGACGACATATTTGGTTGCGATCGACGCGCATGCCGCTGATTGGACGACCGTGGAAGTTGTGCGCACAGAGGAAATGTCAGACACGGCGTCACCGGTCTTTCAGGGAAAAGACGATAAGGGCGCCTTTGGCAAATCGAAGATCACGCTTCGCTGCGCCGATGAAGGTTGGGGCAGCGTCAGCTTGGAGCGCGTTCGAGGGCGATTTGCGTTGGATCACGAGTTAGGATTGAAATCTTGGCCGGAGCTCAACAAGGCTTTGGAAAAACAAAGTGATGCATACTTACGTGGTGAGCGCTTAAAGTTTCGCGAAATCTTCGTTCACGACGAATCTGGGCCAAAACACCCGCGCGATGAATTAGCCGCTTTTGGTGATTCCGAATCGGGTTACAAATACAAATTCGCAAAGTTTGATGAGTGTTCAAAAGTGGATTCTGAAACTTTGAAACCTGGCCAAATTTGCGTGGTCACACTTCAAGTCAAAGGCGCTTCGAAAAAAAGCGGTGCGTTTGGACACGTCCGTTATCGATCCATCAAGTGTGAGCCGAAGCCAGGCGCGAGCACGACAAGTGCCTCGCCTTCGAGTGCTATTAATCCACCGCACGTTGGCAACTCCGTCGCTGATCCTCGCAAGACCCATAATGGAAAAACCGCGCCGTAATTTAATTCGGAAAAAAGGCGAAAAAAAACCCGCCGTGGGGCTGGCGGGGGAGAAGAAACCGGGTTTTCATGGCAGGCAACACGGCTCTTCTTTGTGCTGAATCCTCCCAGGTGATGCTCAAGTGCTTTCTCGTCCTCTGGCAGACTGGCTGGCATAGCACGAACTGGCATATCATCGTTCGGCCTTAGCCCCTCTAGCTTTGCGTCCCGTTCTTTCAAACGGTTTGCCCTTAAGCTAAGGAAGGATTTGTGATTTAGCTTTCTTATAGACCTCCTTCATTTCTAGAGTCCTACAAAAGCTTCTATGTCGTGTTAGGCCCGCTACTCGGGCGGTGGATCTGCGAATCTCATGTGAACCCCCTTTGTGGTTGCCGACAGAAATCCATCTCCATCGCTTGTTTTAAGAATACCGCAGAGTGTCGCTGGGCCAAAGTCGAGTGGCGCGAGAGGTGCACAATAGGACGATTTTCGAATTGAAATGAAACGCGCGTGAGCGCGCGAGCGTCACTTGTACGCTCGTTCAACAGAAAGCAGCTAATTTACATAGGGGAAACGACTCAATTTGAATCAGGGTTCTGC
>JAXMMN010000759.1:0-1068 GCA_034366485.1 Bdellovibrionales bacterium | reverse complement strand
AGAATTTTCGTGTAGCTTGCTTGAACGGTCGGTTCAATCGCACAGATTTCACCATCTGATTTTGCGGATGCAAGCTCTGTCATTAAAGCGAGACGCGATTGATCGCAGTTCTGAAAGCCAATAACCACACCTGCGGCAACTGCCAGAGCTACAAAGGCCTTCTTCAATTGATTCTTACGAGCACTCACTTAAATATCCCCACGTCGCAAGTTGCCGAACCAAACGCTCAACCACCCGACTACATTACAAATACGGAGCCAGCTGACGGCCATTCTAGTTGAGAATTGACCAAACACGCTTGTCACCTGTTTAAACCTTAGACAGGACTTCAAGCGCCTTATGTCTTATCGGTCGATTGCCGATTGGTCTTTGGGGGATTACGCCGAATGACAGCGTATTTCGCGAAAATATTTACGTGTCTCAAAACGAGACACCTACACGAACGCGTGAGCGACATCTTTGTCGGCCTCCAGATGCCGTCTATACTCTTGTTGGTGGGGACGATTTTTCTTTTCTCTGAGTATTCATATTCGCAAGCGCGTGTAGATTTAGAAGATCTCAACGTAAAAGGTGAATTACTCAACGACAACAGAATGCGGATGTCCTCTCGCGAATCGACGCGAATACAGGACCGCGTAAAATATCGAAAAAACTTTCGCCCAGAAATCATCGACGGAATCGACCTCCGCCTTCCCGCAGCGGAAACTCTTGAAGAGGTCGAAGACAAATGAGCAAAGCACCGATCGACCTTCTTGATGCACCAGTAGAGGTGAGTATCCTTCGCGACGGAAAACCGTTGATGAAGCAAACCTTTCAACACACACCTATTCGATTCGGTCGAATTCTCGATAACGATATTGTACTTCCGTTCGACAGCGTCTCTCGGCATCATTGCGAGCTTCGCTACCACGGCGGACAGTGGGCACTGATCGATCTGAAAAGTATGAATGGCGTTCGAGTGAACGGCGAGCGAGTGACAAGTGCGTCGTTCGAAGGTCAGGGCGAATTCGAACTTAAACCTGTCATTATTCAAATCAAAGCGCTGCGTGCCCAAACTCAACCAGCTGC
>JAXMMN010000758.1:0-3869 GCA_034366485.1 Bdellovibrionales bacterium | reverse complement strand
GTCGGCGGAATTCGCGAGAAGGCACTTGCGGCACTGAACCATGGAGTAAAAACGGTTTTGATTCCATTCCAGAATCAAAAAGACGTGCAAGATATTCCAGAAGAGTTCCGCAAGCAGTTGAGCTTCATCTTTGTCGAGCATTTGGACGAAGTTCTTCAGATGGCACTGGATTCAGCGCTAGATGAAAAAACTGGGAAAGCGAAACGCCACAGCACAAAGGGCGGCAAAAAGTCGAAAGACACTGCCGCAGCTTCGGCCGCGTAGTTGAATTTTATCTCGAGATTTTTTGAAGGAGAGTGAGCGCAATGAGAACATTAAAAGAAACTGTTGTGATAATTGCGCTCGCGCTTCCCACGTTCGCCTCAGCTCAACAAGGCGATTCCTTTGTCTCCTACACGATGTTTTCGGAGTCGATCCGAGGCCTTAATGGCATCCACTTCGATGGAAAACTAGGCCTTGGCTACGCGAAAGACATTTGGGCGGAACCAAAGGAAAGCGACGACGGAACCAAGAAACGAATGATTTCAAAAAATGGCAAAATGGCGATGGAGTTCAACGGCCTTGATGAATATCGCGACGAAGTCATTACGTGGACGAATTTAGACAACACGCAAAAGGCGGCGGTCACGGTTTTTAAGGACAAGCGTCCTGAGTCACACACGTTTGTGATCGGCGGAGAGGGCTTTACCATTAATTCGCATGTTTGCGAAATTTTGCGTGAGCAAACCGGTTCGAAAACAATGGGCGACCTTGCAGCACGATCGAAAACTTGTAGCGACTTTTACAAAACGAAGCCAATACCGGCCAAGGTTTTAGAAAACCTGTCGGACCTTGAACAAACTCACAGCGCCAATCTTCAACGACTTCGTAATTCCGTTGCGAAAGATGTATTCCCAAAAGCAGATGCGTCAGCAAAACCAGTTTCTGGTTCGGTTGCCACTACGCTTGCAAGCTTAGATACCTGGATTGAAGACTTTCTTGCTAGCTCGCGAGCGCGTTCTGAAGCACCAAAGGCAATGCCGCGATCTGCGAAAGATATTTTCTCAGCCAAAACCTTCAAAGACGGCTCTTCCTATCGCGATGCACTTGCCGGAGTCGGCGAGGCTTGTTCGAAATTCTACCCTACTGTGACTCCTGCTGCTCCTCCAGCGGCACCGGCAGGCAAGGCCTCCGGCGCAGCAACTGGTCGATAGATTTATTAACTTTCAATCATTAAAATATGTGCTAGGCTTTTCGCCATGGCACATATTGATTTGAATCCCGAACTTCCAGGAATCATCGGTCCCATGGCTTACTCTCCAGCGACTGGCGCTCCTATGCGACAGCTGGCCGAGGCTCTGCTTCAAACAGAAAGTACATTTCTAAGTAGAGCTGAGCGTGAATTGATCGCTTCTTATGTTTCTTATCTCAATTCATGTATCTTTTGTTCAGAATCCCACGGAGCGGCTGCCGATGCGCATATGGCAAAAGCTGGTTGGGCGCGCAGCGTTTGGAACGACTCTTCTCTGAAAAGCCTGAGTCCGAAAATGCAATCATTGTTAAAAATCGCCGCAAAAGTTCAAAAGGACGCGCGCAGCGTTTCGACAGAGGATGTTGCTGGGGCGCGAGCAACAGGCGTCACAGACCGAGAAATACATGACACTGTGCTGATCGCTGCCGCTTTTTGCATGTACAATCGCTATGTCGATGGACTTGCAACGATGCAGCCCCCCCGCGAACACCCTGCCTATGCAGAAATGGGCCGGATGCTTGCTAGTACTGGTTATCTTAAGTAGCGCTCTTAAGTAGCGGCTGTTTTAAGAAGTTGGGTCTTTACGACTTAAGCGTTTCCTGCGGGCGTCTTTCGAAGACGTGCATTGTCGGATTCTAAAACGCGGACCAAGGTTTTTAAGTCCGCGATTTCTTCTTTCAAGTAAATAATCTGTTCCTCTTTTTCATGAAGAATCAGCGTGTAAGCCTGCTTCAATTCATTGAGCAATTTAGATGTGGTCGTGATCAACGGTTCGTCCGAAGTCAACGGCGCCGCAAGAACAGCGGTCGGAATTGCTGTCGTTGCAGAGTTCGCGGACGCTGATACTGATTGCATGAGCGAATTACTTTGCCGAGGAGCCACCTGTTCCATCGGCTGATTAACCGTTTGATTCATTGGCGGCGTGACATCTGCGATTGGTTCGTACTGATCTGGCAAATAGTAACGACCCGCCTCGAAGCGATGCGCCTGTGCGCCAGCCTTAATTCGCCGCCTCAATGTCGAAACACTGATGCGGTACTTGCTCGCGTAGTCTGTTAATAAAAGCCATTTTTCCATTTCGTCCTCAAGCCTAGACGGTTCGATGAACTCCGCACAACTCAAATGTTCGCGGTAACGTCCCGAATCTCGATGGTTTTCTGCGAACTCGGAAACGGTGCGGCACGCTGGTCCTTCACGCGGTTTTGGGCTGCCTTTGCTCAACAGTCTCTTTACTATTGTCCAATGCGCTTGAGTGAAAAGAAAAAACTAGGCCTCGTTCTATCTGGCGGCGGAATTAAAGCCGCAGCGTTTCATTTGGGGGTCTGCCTCGCGTTGCGCGAAAAGGGATTCAATTTTGCCGGCGGCTCGAAGGAAGATGTTCGCCTTCGATTTCCAGAAGACAAAATGACCTTCAAAACATACGTCGGCTCAAGTGCCGGCTCGTTTGTAACGTCTCTCCTGGCGGCAGGACACTCGGTTGATTCGATCATCGACGCCTTCGAACGTGGATCCGAAACAGATCTCAATAAATTTTCGCGCAAGAAAAAGGTCTTCACGCGCCTCAAGCCCATTACTTACCGCGATATTTTTGCGGTGAATGGCGTAAACTTCCTCGGCACGCTTCCCGGCCTCTTGAAGCGAAAAAGCCTTGTATCTGGGGGACTTGAATCCTTTTTGAAAAATGGCTTCAAGCTGAATGGACTTTTCACAACAAAAAACATCGAGCGCTACATGCGCATGAATGTACTTAGAGAAAATGACTTTAAAGAGCTTGGCGTCGAGAACTACGTCGTCGCTACGCAGCTCAATCACTCGCGCAAAGTGGTATTCGGAAATTTCCCGGAAACCTACAAGGTACGAAACATCAAGTACGCCAATTACGCGACAATTTCTCAGGCGGTCGCGGCAAGTACGTCACTGCCACCGTTTTTTGCGCCCTACGGAATCAAAAATCAGAAAGGAAAGGAACTCTACTTTTTTGATGGTGAGATTCGCGAGACGTTGTCGACACACGTAGCTGCAGATGCCGGGGCAGACCTCGTGATTGCTAGCTATTCGGTTCAGCCGTACCACTACACGCCGGTTATGGGATCGCTTCATAATTATGGCATCCCGATGATTATGAACCAGGCTCTCTACCAGGTGATTCAGCAAAAGATCGAAAAACACATCGAACACCAGCAGCAGATTTCGGCCATCATGAGCGCTGTGGACGGGTATTTCCGCCAACAGGGCCTACCTGAAGAGCACCGCGAAAAGCTGCTGGAAATCCTGACTAAGCGCGTGAACTACAAGCCTGGTGTCGATTACATCTACATCCATCCATCACCCAACGATTACGAGATGTTCTTTGTTGATCACTTTAGTTTGAATGCCGAAATCCTTGGCCGCATCGTTCACATCGGCTTCCGGGCTGGAATTCAAGCTCTTCGGAAGTACGACCTCTAGGTACGATTCTTGTTCCTTTCTTGGTTGAGCTTTGCCCTGTTCCGCTAGAGACTAGTTGTCGCATGAGTAGTTTAAACAAAACATTCTGTGTCTACCCGTGGATTGAACAAGTTGTGCAATCCAACGGAAAGGTCAGTTTTTGCTGCGTTGCCAAGGGTGGCGGCATGGTCAAAAAAGAAGACGGCCAGGG
>JAXMMN010000757.1:0-7386 GCA_034366485.1 Bdellovibrionales bacterium | reverse complement strand
GGTGGCTGGGGGACGGATGGCGAAAGAATCATTGAGGGAGGTGATCGACTTTTGAAGCTTTTCGAGAGCGACTTCTTGTTCGCTCAGAACCTTCATTGTTACGCCAGCTCCAACACCAGCCATCGTCTCATTCAGCGCGCTTTCGCCGGTGACGTTGAGCATATCGCGATACATGCGCTCTGCTTTAGGCATCTGATCAGGCTTAAGCCCAAGTCCCGCAAGTAGTTCTTGTGCCGACTCTTCAGGTGAAGCGGCCAGTGCGTCAGGCGAAAGATTCGCAAAGGCTTTGATCACTGCTTCCGGCTGAATACCGAACTCAGCCTTCATCTTCGAGAGGAAATCTTGCATTGATGAACTGCGGATAAATTCTTCTGACTGAGAAGCCATCGAAAGATCGGCGACGAGTTCGCCCAAAACTTGGTCGATAACCTTTTGTGAAATTTCACCGGATTCAACTGCCGCTACTTCAGAACCCGTTTCTGGTGACTTCAGCGCCGGTGCGGTAGGTTGCTTTGAACGATTCGCGTGAGCTCCACTAGATGTCGGCTCGATAGTCGAATCGCTACCTGGCTCTACAGACTTATTTTTATCTGAAGCCATCGGCGCAGGCTGCGCTGTCATAGATGCCCCAGCCATCGCTTCCGCTTGCTCGTTTCGATCATACAATTTCGGCGACGGTTTTGCCTTAGAGGACTTTTCATTCAAAATCGAGCTAAAGTCTTTTTCGGACTTTGTCGATGAAGACTCAGATGGCTGAGCTTTCGCTGGTGTACCTAAAGACAAAAGAGAATCAGAAGCGCGCGGCGCTCCAGACTTCTTTGCTTCTAAGTTCGGTCGGTTGAATCCTTCAACCGGTCCGAGTCCACCAATCTTCACGACAGCCCTCCATGGCCAATCTCGAAGCTAATAATCACTCTACCTTCAGTTCGGCGATCCGCTTTCGCTTTTTTCGCCGCTCTTATCTTCCGTCGATGCTGGCTGGCGGTAGCCCGTCAACATTTCCGAAAGTTTTCTCGCTTTACCTGCCGACATCGTATTCAGGATCTCGGCTGCATTTTTCTTCTTCATCTTATCCAAAATCGTAACCGCAAGATCTTCGTTCAACGTTTCAATCACGCGGGACGCTTGGCTCGGTTTCATATTCGAGTAAACATCCACAAGCTTTGCGACTTTTTCTTGGTCTTGCTCCACTCGACCTTTCAAAGTCTCGGAGATCTGCTTTCGCATCGCCTCCAATTGCTTGATCCGTTCTTCAATTCCATCTCTTTGCTTCTGCAATTCTTCTTCCAACTTTGCGACTTCAGCTTCTCGACGATCGAGCTCTGCCTTGCGTTCGTTTAACTTCTTGAAAAAACTAAGCTCTTCCGGCGTCCACGCTTTTACATCGACAACTGCCTCGGCCTTTTCTCCAGTCGAGGTTCCCGTTGAAGTGGACTTTGTTGCCGCATCGGAAGCGGCAACTTTTTCCGATTCCGGCGCTTTTGCTGCCTCAGACTTCTTGCCAGTTGCAGCCGCCGCGCTTCCGAAAAATCCAATCTTAAGCGACGGAAGAAGAGTGCTGACCGTGGGTAGCTCTAGATCGTCAAGTGACTCGGGATAGAAATATCCAGTCGCTCCCGCACCCAACGCACAAATGAGAAGTAGAATGGCAAACACCGGCGCCTGCTGTGATCGCTTGTCCGACGTCGCTCGCTTTTCACGGCGACGAGTTTGTATTCGATTCGCTAGGTGCTCTCGCACCATATCTTCTGGAGATTTGGATTTCCCTGCTTGCGAAGACGCAGATCTTGCCGTTTGCGACGTCATGGGCTTTGCTCCGGCCTTTTTTGCTTCCTGAAAGAACTTATCGTATCCGTTCATCTTCATTCCCTTAGAATGCTTTGTGGGAGCGGAAAATCACAAGGCCAGGTAGCAAATCAAGGACCTTCGGCGCGTTTGTACCGAATGACATTCATGTCATCAGCCTCCGCGGCCTCTTTTCTATCCATCTCGGTGCGAAATTCTTGCAACTGCTTTTCCTTCAATTTTTCCAGTGCTTTGCGATCCATTGCTCGCGCAATCAAAACTTCCTGCTCCTGCTCTTCCACTTGCTTAAATTCTCTCACGACTTTTCGCTGTGTTTCGATACGAAGCTTTTGACCTCGAATAAAGAGATCGGTGTCTTGTAAAGAAAAGATCGTTTTCGAACCTCCGCCAAGCGACTGCAGCTGATTTGCTCGTGCTCGAACGTCGTCAATGGCAGCATAAAGAGACTCTAATTTGTCGAGGGCTTCTTTTGTTTTCGATTGTGCTTCAAAATACTTTCGCTTTGCTTCGTCCTCAAGACGTTGCCGGTGTTCCAGAACCTTTTGAAGTCGGAACTTGAACTTCATCTACTACCGCCCGCGTCCAAGAATCTGCACCATACGACGCGCACAATCCTCAATCGATGTCGCCTCTTCAACTTCCTGGCGCAAGAAGTTTTCGATTTCTGGGTACAAGCGAATCGATTCATCAATCTTTGGGTTTGAACCTGGTTTATAGGCTCCAATATTAATGAGGTCTTCCGCTTCACGATAGACTGCTATCAACTCCCGCATCCTGCGTGACAGGTCCATGAACTCTTTCGGTACGATCTGTCGCATGACACGACTTGTGCTAGGCAAAACATCAATGGCAGGGAAATGTCCACGTGCTGCGATTTTGCGATCCAAGACTAAGTGGCCATCGACAATCGATCGAACCGCATCACCGATGACATCATTCATGTCGTCACCCTCAACGAGCACGGTATAGAGGCCAGTGATACTTCCACCGTTTTGAAATGAACCTGCTCGCTCTAAAAGTTTCGGCAATGCCGCAAACACACTCGGCGTGTAGCCTTTCGAAGCTGGTGGTTCGCCGGCGGCCAAGCCGATTTCTCGTGCGGACATCGCAAATCGAGTGACCGAGTCCATCATCAAAAGAACGTGTTTCCCCTGTGATGCGAAGTACTCGGCAATTGTTGTCGCAACATAGGCGCCGCGCATACGAAGAAGTGGACTCTTGTCGCTCGTCGAACACACAACAACGGATCTTTTCAGCCCTTCAGGTCCAAGTACATCCTCAATAAACTCTTTTACTTCACGGCCCCGTTCACCAATCATGGCAATGACGTTGACGTCTGCGTTTGACGATCTCGCCATCATGCCCATCAGCACAGATTTTCCTACGCCCGAACCGGCCATGATTCCCATGCGTTGACCGCGACCAACCGTCGTCATGGCATTGATTGCACGAACGCCAAGATCAGAAATCTCTCTTATCGGCTCTCGATCGAGGGGATTAACAGAAGAAGCGTAGAGTGAACATTCATCCACCGCTTCGATCGGCCCAAGGCCGTCGATCGGTTGTCCGAGACCATCGACAACTCTTCCAAGCAGACCGTAACCTGCTTTCACGGTCGCAATCGACTGCTCAAGTACGACCCGCGATCCAAGTCCGACGCCTTTCATTTCTCCAAGTGGCATCATGATCACTTGTCGATCACGAAAACCGACCACCTCTGCCAAAAAACTTTCCGTGCTGGCGCTAGGGTAAACGCGACAAGTGGAACCCACGGACGACCCAGGCAGAAACCCAAGCATCATCGGCCCCACGACCTGCGTAACCTTACCCGCGTCTTCGGTAAACCGTTGTCGATCGATCGCAGTTTTGTATCGGGTAAGATCTAATTCGAAACTAAAGGGCGCGCTACTCATGGCTAAGACTCATCATTGGACGGAGGAACCAATACGTCTTCAGTCTTGGGGCGCACTTCGGCAAGTGCTGTCCATACCTTCTCAAGGCGTCGTTCAATTGTCGCGTCCACTTGGCCAAAGTTAGTCACGATCACACAGCCACCTGGCTGAATATCGTCACTGCCTTCTAGTTTTGCGCGCTTGATAAATTCAAATTCTTTGCCGAGACGCTCTTTCATACTATCGATGAATTCCAAATCCTGATTCGAAAGTCGAATGGCGAAGCTCTCTTCACCTTGGGCTTCTGTTGCTGCCTGTTGAAGAACTTCGAGGATTGTCTCTTTTTTCGAACGAATCTCTGTCATCGCGATCCGAGTGGCCAATTGATAAACCAAAGAAATCAACGACGCTTCATTTTGGCGAACAAGATCGACCTTCATTGACTCGAAACTGCTTATGACTTTATCAACGCTCGCAATTCGCTTTGAAATCGCTTCGCTCATTTCGCGGTAAGCGGATTCCTGCCCCTCATCCCGTCCCAGGTCATAGCCCTGACTATAAGCCTCTTCCTGCATGGATTTTAAACGTTCAAGAGCTTCGCTCTCAACCCGTTCCGAAAGAGACATTTTTTCTAGCTCATCAATTCCCGCAGTGATTGACACAACTCGGTCGATGCGAAATTCCGGATTCTCGTGCTCCGTTCGCATTCGAACAAATTCAATGGCGGCATCAGCAGGCTTTGCAGGAATTTCCCGCGGCGAATACTCCACCGCTTTCGATTCCGCTTCGCTCTTTGACAAAATCCGCTGACCAATTGTCTGCACGTTAACTCCCCGACCCAATATACAAACCAGAAAACAAGTTTACGTAACTATGCCGCCAAATGCGTTAGACCATTGCGTCTTCGCTTCCGCCGCGAGCAATCATGATCTTGCCTTCGGCTTCTAAGCGGCGCGCAACGTTGACGATTTCGACCTGTGCACCTTCGACGTCGGAAAGACGCGATGGCCCCAAATTCGAGAGATCGTCGCGAAGCATCTGTGCTGCACGTTGAGAGATATTCTTGAAAATCTTGTTTCGAATCTCTTCGTTTGCTGTTTTGAGAGCCAAAAGAAGTTTGTCGTTTGGAACTTCCTTGAGAAGCGCTTGAATACCCTTGTCGTCGATTTTGATAATGTCTTCGAAGACAAACATAAGTTTGCGAATTTCTTCGGCAAGAATCGGATCTTTTTCTTCGATCCGCGCCATGATCGCTTTTTCTGTGTTCTTGTCCATGACGTTCAGCATTTCCGCGACTGGCTGTACGCCGCCAAGTGCAGCGGCTTCGGTCGTACCGACGCTCGAAAGCTCTTCTTTCAAAACCCGATCGACTTCCGCTATCAGTTCCGGTGCAACGTGCTCAAGGTTTGCCATACGAAGTACGACTTCCGCTTGAAACGCTTCCGGCAAACGCTTTAAGACCTCGCCTTTTTTCTCGGGTTCGAGGTGCGCTAAGATCACGGACACGGTCTGAGGATGTTCGTTCACTAAAAAGTTAGCCAAGGACTTCGCATCGACTGCTTCCAATGATTCAAGCTGGGGGCGTGCCGTACTCGAGGTGCTCAAGTGACCTAATACGCCGCGCGCACGCTCTTCGCCTAAGGCATCAATCACCGTTTCTTTGGCCGTCGTTTTATCCGAGAAGATATAGTCCTCAGATTCACTGACAAGCTCGTAATACTCTTCCAAAACTTTTTTCGTGATGGCGATGGGAACGATTCGGTACTTGCTCATGACCGTGAGAAGTTTCCTGATATCGCCATCGTCCATGCGCTTGAGTAAAACCTTGGCCGCCTCGGGCCCTAGGTAATTGACCAAGATCGCCGCTTTTTCAAAACCGCGCAGGCTTTCATAGTCAAAGTTTTCTTGTTTCTGAAGTCTGACTGCATTGCTGTTAGACATCGACTACGTATCCTTTCGAACTAGCCACAGGCTGAAAGCCCCAGACGCTTTTTCTTCGTCTTTTTCCATCAGAGTCATAATGCGATCTTTCAAAAGCTCCGACTCTGCTTTGTCTGGATCCAAGGACTCCTCTAGAACCGGTAGCGCACTCGACATGCCAGGAAGCGAGTTATCCACGGACTGAAGCTCTTCAAGCTCCTCGATTGTTCTCGGCAACAGGTCGTCGACCGAATCTTGGAAGCTATCCGTGATCCATCGCATGAACGGACGAATGACCATCAAGAAGAAGGCCGCTAAAACTCCACCAAGGAGAAGCCACTTGAGAACAGCATTGACCAATTTTTTGCGCTCAAGTGTGGTCATCCACTTTTCGCTCTCGCTGAAATCTTCTTTTTCAAAGCGCATCGTTTCGATTTTCACCGAATCGCCGCGCTGATCACTGAAGCCGATTGCGTTCTTTACGATTGACTCAAACTTTGCCAATTCTTCTGGCGTGCGCGGCGCCCAGGCTTCTTCTGGTTCGCCTTTGTCGTTGTTTTTTACGGAAGTCACTCCGTCGACAACCACAGAGACCGTGATCCGCTGAAGTCCGCCGGCAGCTTCACTGACATTGCGCACCGTTTTTGGAACAACGTAGTTCTGCGTTTTTAGTTCTTTTGAAACGTTCTGACTAAAACCAACCTGACCTGCTTCGTTCGCTCCGGGGATATTCGCCCGCGCTCCGGGAACACCGGTCGGATTCGTGCGCGAACCGTCAAGACGCTCTTCTTCACTTTGCGTTGCAAGCAGAGCTGTTTTTTCGGGATCGACGGATTCTTCCATTGTCTGCGTTTGGCGGTGATTAAGTTCGGCGTTTACGCGAACCATCACTTTTCCCTGACCTACCACTTTCGCCAAAATGGATTCAACACGATCTTGAATATCAGTTTCCATTTTAGCTTTTACTTCTGCAAGTGCTCCACTTGTTCCGCCAGCTCCGTCGTTTGGACGAGACAGCATTTTACCGCGAGAATCGACGACGGTCACTTTGTCAGGATCTAAGCCCTCTACTGCGCTTCCAACCAAATGCCGAATTCCGCGAACCTGGTCATCCGACAGTGTTTTTCCACCGTGAAGTTCAACAACAACAGACGCCGTCGCTGTTCCGCCTTCTTCTAAAAAGGTCTTCTTTGCCGGAAGAGCCAACATGATTTTCGATCGTTTTACTGCGTCCAATGTATTGATGGCGCGGGTCAGTTCGCCTTGAAGGGCGCGCTGATAGTTGATTCGCTGAGCGTACGACGATGTACCGAAATCCTGTTTGTCGAAAAGCTCAAAGCCAATCGAACCAACTTTGCCAGAACCGATTTCGGACATCAGTGCCATTTGTGTGGAATGCAAAAGCTCTTTCGGAATAACGACGGTCTTCCCGCAATCTTGCACCAGAAACGGAATGTTCTTCGACTGGAGCTTTTCTACAACCGTCGCCGTTTGGTCAGCCGGGATGTTGGTCAAGAGTGGCACGTAGTCCGTGCCAGCCATCAATGCCACCATCACACCAGCCGTGATCACGACAATTGCCGATATAGCAATCATCGACATCCGTTTGACCGGAGTCAGGTTTGAATAGAAGTCGCGAAACTGAACTATGATATTTCGAAAAAGACCCTGCACGAAATCCCCTTAAACCTGCATTTTCATGATTTCTTGATAGGCATCGATGATTTTGTTTCTCACTTGTGTCATCAAACGAAGCGCAATATCCGCC
>JAXMMN010000756.1:0-3758 GCA_034366485.1 Bdellovibrionales bacterium | reverse complement strand
TCCACGGATTTTCATCAGGATTGATAAGGACCCACACGTCCGATTTTGTGTTCCAAATCGCCTCAAAACTAGAGGCTGAAAAAAGCTCGATCGTCATTGTTCAATCGTCAGAGCTGACGTGCGATCGGGTCAAGAATCCCGTTCACAAATGACGCTGAGTCCGTGCTGCCATAAAGTCGCGCAAGTTCGACCGCTTCATCGATCGCGATCCCGGGACTCAATTTAGGAACCATGAAACTCATCTCGAAGGTCGCCATTCTGAGCAATGACAGGTCAACGAGGCTCAAGCGGCTCAATTTCAAATGGCGCGCTAGTGCTTCGATCATTCGATCAATGGCTTCTTGGTTCGCGCAAACTCCAATGAACAAGATTCCGCCATAAGCGGCAATTTCTTGATCCATTTCAAAATCACGCACGAAATCGCTCAAGAGACCACGTGGCGACGCCTCAAGACCTTTGGCCGGGGCGAACTCTCTCAAAAACAATAACTGTAGAGTCATTTCTCGCGCGCGACGCCTTGGCGTCATTGAGACCTCGGACGTACCAGAGACAGTACCAGAGGTGGTTCCAGAAGTGTTCTTGAGTGCGGTATCAGAAGCCATGCCGCGCACTTTAAGTAGCCACACGCAAGCCGTCAACCCTGGCCTCGATTAAACCCTCATCCGGTCTAAAACAGGAGCCAGCAGCCGCGAGAAGAATGCTTGCGAACGAGGGTCATTTCACTAGAACCTGAAGGTGGCTACAGGGAGGTCAGGATGCTGATAAAGTTTGTTCAGAGTCTTATTCAAAATCACGAATTCCGCCGCGAGAACAGCCTGATGAATACCTCACACACGGCGATCGAACTCGATCCTTGCCATTCCATTTCAGCTCGTCGCGCTTCACTTTGCCTTCCGCTTTTCGTGTTCCTTGGACTGTTCAATGGCCCCCTGGCCGTGGAAACTGTCCATGGGCAGGTTTTTCAAGATGGCCAAGGCGCGATCGAAATCACGGACGAGACAACCCCACCAAAACGCCAAGGAAAGTCCCTGATCAACCCGAAATCAGGTTTCCGACCGAAAGTAGGTCGGCAAGCTGCCGCCAAGTATATGTCGCCCCAAAGACCCGACCAAAAGGATGAAGACGGCGGAGGTGAGGATTCCCAAGCCGATGGCTCCCGTTCACGTCAGCCAGCAGGAACGTCGTCCGATCATTATCTTGCACTTCATGTGGGTTCTTTTGTCAGCGACACTTCGTACAAATGGGGAGTTCCTGAAAATCAGGACAACATCGGTCGTTGGAATCTAGGCGTCACCTATCGAATGGGCGAATGGGTTAACTCGATGGACCTCTTGATGCGATTTGATGTCTCGCGCTTCGCACTTGCTGAAGGCGGCGTAACGAAGTTCAGCTTTCTTCCGTTGATCACATTCCCAGATGCCTCCAGCAGATTCCCCCTGTATTTTGGTGCAGGTATGGGCTTAGGCTTCTTCGGAACTCAGTTAGCAGGTGAATCTTCGCTAGCTCTCGACTATCAGTTATTGGCAGGCGCGCGATTCTTCAATATTTGGGATCTGACCGGACTCTTCATCGAAGGTGGAATCAAAAACCACCTCCACCTTCTTAGCGACGGACAATACAATGGCACGTTCATCACGACAGGGCTCCTCTTCACGTTCTAAATCGACCTCCAACTCGGGATCTAAGATTGTTCCGAGATCCGACAGCGGAAGCGAGCCGAGCAAGCGCAAACCAGGCTCGTTCGATCGGTCTGACGTCTTTCCACAATCTAAAATTAAACCGTCTCCATCGGCGCGGCCATCTGCGAAACCCCCAGGGCGCAGTCGTCCAACAGAGAACGTGCGCGCCGATGACGTCCACGGGCCTCAGTCCAACCCATTTCGCCAAGAAGTTCGCCCTGATCGCGGTGGTTTTTTTGTTCACCGTCCCGTCGCACAAATTGCTGTCGACGCATTGGCGACAATCGTTCTTGAAGGACGTTACGCTGACAAAGTGATCGAAAAGGCTTTTAAGTCGCAAAAAAATATGGGAGCTCGCGATCGCAAACAGTTTGCAGAAATCGTTTACGATCTCATCCGCTGGTGGCGCAGATCAGGTGCCGCCATCGGCTGGGACACCGAAGTTAGCACGCCCTCTCGTGAAGATCTCTGGAAATGGCTTGCCGTTTTAATTGTCGAAAAATCCGTCAAAGATGGCCATGAACCAACTCTTCCAAATTGGCCTGAGTTTCAGGATCTTTCAGCAACCAAAATCGCCAACACCTTAAGTGAAATTGACCCCGTCAAGGATCGCGCGATTTTTGAATCTGTTCCCGACTGGCTGGACAAATTAGGGCAAAAAGAACTTGGTCAGAAATGGCCTCAGACTTTGCACGCCTTGAATTTGCCAGCTCCAGTTTTCTTGCGTGCTAACACATTAAAGTGCACGCGAGATGAATTAATCGCCAGGCTTAAAGAGGAAGAAAGCGTCAGCGCCCTTCCTGCGCATGAAACCGCCAACGGCGTGATTCTTTCAGAACGAAAAAACCTCTTTTCTTCGAAAGCCTTTCAAGAGGGTTGGTTTGAAGTTCAGGACGGAGCAAGTCAGCTCGTCGCAGAAATGCTGGGCGCTGTTCCTGGCGACCGAGTCATCGATGCCTGCGCTGGGGCAGGCGGAAAAACTCTCGCCATCGGGGCGATGATGAAAAACAAAGGACGCCTCATCGCTTTGGATATTCACGAAATTAAACTTCAAGAGCTTCGCCGGCGTGTGGCGAGAAGCGGAATCGACACCTCGGAAGCCCGTCTTATTGATTCGGCAAAAGTGATCAAGCGCCTAGAAAACTCTGCTGACCGCGTCCTGCTAGATGTCCCCTGCTCCGGCACTGGTGTTTTTCGACGCAACCCCGACGCAAAATGGAAGTTGAAACCGGAGGACATCGAACGTCTTCTGGTTTTACAAGCGCAAATCTTGGATGAATACACTTCAATGGTGAAGCCAGGTGGAGTTGTGGTCTACGCAACTTGCTCTTGTTTACCTAGCGAGAATCGCAAACAAGTCGATGCGTTTTTGAAGCGAAGACAAACACTTAAAGCTTCGGGCGCTGCTCAGTTTGAACTTGTTCGCGATCGCGACTTTGCACCTGGGAACAATCGGTACGACGGCTTTTACGCCGCCGTCCTTAAACGAATCTAACTGACGATCTAACTGACGATCTAAGGCAATTGCTGACAGAAACCACCGGTACAAGGCTTCGGAGGAGCTATGTACGACGTTGGAACATCAATTGAAATTACGACCGTTTTTTCCTGATGGCTTGCGTACTCTGATTTAACTGTTATCGAATGCGAGCTTTTTCCGGTGGCGGTGCTTGGTGTTCCCGAGATTGCACACGTCGACGTGCTTAGCTTAAGGCCTGCCGGAAGCGCCGGAGTCACTGTACAACGCGCGGCCAATCCGCCGGCACTGATGACTGGTTGCTGAGGCTGAATCGCAACTCCACTGAAAAAACGATAGCTCGTTTGGGGATAGGTGACGAAAAGCGGGGTCGCTGATCCGGGGAGTACATTTTTTCGAATGTGTTCAATGTAGCTCAAATAGTCTTGATAGACAGTGTCGTTGCTAATTTGCAGAAAAGTGTCGTCATTGTATTTGAGACTCTCTTCCACCATGTTCAGCGAACCCATGAAAACTATCTTTTTGCTGGTTGCGCCACCCACGTTTGCGTTAATCAAAAGAATCTTCGAGTGCACATTGATGTCGAGATCGTGATCGATAAC
>JAXMMN010000755.1:0-1427 GCA_034366485.1 Bdellovibrionales bacterium | reverse complement strand
GGAGACACCTCAGCGGGCTCCACTTCGACGGCCTCTAAGTCGGCTGCTAGGTTGGCATCTGACAAACCTAGCTCCTCAAAGTCAGAATCAAGATCTGGCTCCAAGAGCACCGGCTCGTCGATGTCCACCGGACTTCCTTTTGCCGACTTGCCTTTTTTTACTTCCGGCTCCGACGCAGTCGCTTTGCCGACCACTTTGCCAGCTGCTTTGCCTACCGGTTTACCGGCAGATTTACCGGCAACTGGCTTGGCCGCTGCTTTTAGCGGCACTTTCTCCGCGACCGGAAGCGCCGACTTTGGCGCTGCTTTTACAACTGCCGCTGGCTTCACCGCGAGTGGCTTACTTGCCGGCTGTGCCGCAACTTTTGCCGCAACTTTACCCGCAGGCTTCGCCGCCGGTTTACCTGCTAGCTTTCCAGGCGCTTTAACCGTCGCCTTAGCCGTAGCACCTTTAGTTTTTTCAGCCGTCTTTCCAGCCGCCTTCGTCGCTGGTTTTTTCCCAGCGGTTTTAGCCGCAGTTTTTCCGGCAGTTTTCCCGGCGGTTTTTCCGGCCGATTTACTTGCAGTCACCCATCCTCCGATGCGACGCGAAATTCGCCGCAGCCGATTCAGCACAGTCAACTCCTTAAGAACACGCTTCTTAAGACACCTCAGATTCAGTGCCCAAACTAGAGGAGACGTCCCGAGAAAACAAGTCGGAAGTCGCGTGCCCGAACACCGCAAGCGATGTATGAGGATGAAATGACCCGATTAAATGTTTCACTTAAGCAAGTTGTCGATCACCTAGGCCCCTTGGTTTCTGCACACTCCTGGGATGCCCAAACGCCAAATAATGACCTTTATTTTAATTTTGTTTCGGCACCAGACTTGGCTTCTGCTGAAGACCTAGTCTTCGTTTCAAATTCAAAACACATCGAGACGGCGCTCAATTCCAAAGCCAAGGCGATCTGCTTGCCAGACTCCTTTCGCAGCACCTTAGAGGCAAGAAACCCCGCTCTCCAGAAGCTGATTTTCTATTCTCCAGAGCCAGAACGAGCGATGCGAGAAACGATTCAACGCTTTTTTTTAAAGACTCCGTTTGTCAATTCCGATGAACCAAGCCTTCACCATCCCACCGCTATTATTCATGCTGAGGCCGTCGTTTCGCCATCCGCGCGGATTGGCGCCTACGCGGTCATCGCTCGCGGCGCGAAAATTGGCGACGACGCCGTCATCGCCTCTCACTGCGTGATCGAAATTGAAGCGCAAATTGGACCCCGAACCGTCGTTCATCCCTTTGTCTACATTGGTCACCACACTGAAATTGGTGCCGATTGCGAAATCCACCCTCACTCGGCCATTGGCAAAGAGGGCTTCGGCTACGCACACGACTTAAAAGGGCGACACTACCGAATTCCACACCAAGGCAAAGTTGTATTGGAAGACGGA
>JAXMMN010000754.1:0-6008 GCA_034366485.1 Bdellovibrionales bacterium | reverse complement strand
TGGATTTGGCACATTCCACTTTCTGAAGATATCATCAGTGTCGGTGTTGAATTCAATAAAGACAAAACGGACATGGGATTTAAAAATGGAGAATCGCTGACGGAGTGGTTTAAAACTCACAAAGCATTGGGCCAGATTCTTGACGGCGCAGAAATTCTAGATTTCAAAGCTTTAACATCCATGCCGAGATCCATTGAGCGACATTTCACTGACGAACGTGTCTATGTCACTGGAATGGCCGGAACATTTATCGATGTGATGGGTTCAGGCACAAGTCGAATTTACAGTGAGTGTAACCGTCTCGTAGAGGAATTAATCCGCACCGAACTTGCTGGCGATCAGAAACTCTTAAAATCACAGCTCCAGCACTTCAACCTTCACATGAAGGGAAGCTTCGAAGCGCATTTGCGAAGCCTCAAGAATTATGAATGGTATGGATCGTTTGATCTTTGGCCCGCGTTTTTTGGCGCAGGACTTGCGAAGTACTTCAATTCCACCCTTCCTCACTGCATCACGGATCTGAAAGAGCTCAAAGACAAAGCGAAAATGCATGTCGACGGCTGTCAATGTGACCTTCACCATTTCAAGCAAACGACGATGGAGAAAGGTCTCAATACCGCGTTCTTCCGAATTGCCTCCGAGTTCTATGAGTTCCTAAAACGAGAAGACAAGTACCACGCCAACAATCAAGGTCAGTACATGGACTCCTTATTTTGGGAAGGACGCGACGGGATCGAAGAAAAGATTTACGAGCCGCGGGACCTTCAGAACGAAATGATGCTCGATAAAAAAATCTACGCGGATCTCTTTAAGCACTACACAAAAAAAATGTGTGATCACAAGAAAGTAAAGTTTGACGAAGAGGAGTTCAAAAAACACTTCGTCACTGACTGGGATGCAGGTCAAAAACTGAATGATGTCTTCCAGAAACTCGAAGAGAACCAGACCGAAAAGCCAAGAAAGTCGAACAACAATCGAATTCGCAACACACGCGTAGCCGCATAACGCGAACGGATGGTTTTGAAATGAGCGCTAAAGGTTTATATCGGTTCGTCATTGTGGGAGCCGGCTTCGGCGGGCTTTCCGTCGCCCGGGAACTGAAGAAGCGAAACATCGACGACTTCATTATCTTAGATCGAAACACCGAGGCCGGTGGTGTCTGGAAGGAAAACATCTACCCAGGGGTGGAGTGCGATATCCATTCGCACCTCTACTCTTTCAACGAGTTTAGAAATCCCAATTGGTCCAAAGAATTTGCCTCGGGTTCAGAAATTCAAACCTATCTTGCTCAGTACGCTCGTCATTTCGACATTGAACGACATATCCAATTCGGCGAAACAGTTAAATCAGCCACCTACGATGAGAAGTCCTGCAGCTGGGAAATCAAGACAGACCGCGGAAATTACAAGTCTCAGTTTTTTGTCTCTGCAATTGGCCAGCAGAATTCGCCAAAGACGCCAGACATCCCCGGCTTGAAAAAGTTCAAAGGAACACACTTTCATTCAGCGCGCTGGAACTCTAAATGTAACCTTAAGGGAAAACGCGTGGCTCTTGTCGGAAGTGCCGCCAGCGCCGTACAAATCGCTCCGGAAGTGGCTGAAACCGCAGCAAAGCTTTTCATTTTTCAAAGAACTCCAAGCTGGGTGATACCAAAGCCGAATCGCGAGATCCCAGTCGAAGAACGGAAGTCCTATGCGTCCTCACCAGAGCTGATGGAAACTAAGAGGCAAGGAATAAAGTCCTTCTGGGAAGGCTTCTATTCAAATCTCTTTCTTGGTTCTAAAGAAAATCTCGAAGCAGAGGCCAAGTCCAGAGAATTTATGACTGGCCAGGTCACCAACCCTGCACTTCGCGAAAAGCTAATTCCTAAATATCCATTTCTAACGAAACGGGTGATTCTATCAAACACCTACCTAGCCACGTTTAACCGAAGCAACGTAGAGCTCGTCACAGAAAAAATTGAAAGCGTTGGTGCTACCTCTATCACGGACTCTGCGGGGAACCGTCACGACGTTGATGTCATTATTTTTGCGACTGGATTTAATTCTACTCACTTTCTTTCGACCATTGATGTTCGCGGACGCGGCGGAAAGAACATTCAGCAGGTTTGGCGCAACGGTTTGGACGCGGAAGCCTACCTAGGTACATTCGTCAGTGGCTTTCCAAATATGTTTGTTATGTTCGGTCCCAACACAGGCGTCGGCGGAACCTCGATGACCCTGATGCTCGAAGCACAGGCAAGACTTGTTGGAAAGTGTCTGGACAAGGTGCAGGCACTCAATCTTCGATCTGTTGAAGTCAAAGCGACCATTCAAGACAAGTTCAACAAAGAGCTTCACGCCTTCATGAAGCAAATTGTTTGGTCAAGCGATAAAGCAGATAGTTGGTTTAAAACGAGTGAAGGAAAAGTCACGACCAAATGGCCACATCAAACAGAAGTGTTTGAAAAGCTGACTGCTGAATTCAAGCTCTCGGACTATGAAACGGAAAAAAATGGAAACGTGAGCTCTACTTCTGTTTCGCTAAAGGCATCCTAAATGAGCTTCGGAAATCGTGCGCCCGTGATCGTCGTCGTCGGTACTGGGATGATGGGGCACGGAATTGCCCTCGACTTTGCTCGCAATGGATTTCAAGTGAGACTTCTAGGTCGAAACCAAGAGTCCTTGAAAAAAGGCTTAGACGCAATCAAAGGGGATCTTACAAGAATTCGAGCCTTGGGATTGGCGAGCGCTCTAGCTGACGAAACATCTCTCTCAAATATCGAGTTCGTAAGCGCAGATCAGCCTGGACAGGTCGAGCGAACATTGAGTGATTCGACTTTTGTTGTCGAGGCGATCGTAGAAAACTTAGCGCAGAAGCAAGAATGGTTCAGGAAAATGGACCAGTTCTGCCCGCCTGAGGCGATCTTGACGAGCACGACCGGAAGCATTCTTCCAAGCCTGCTGGCGTCCGTCACCAAGCGACCGGGGCGCGTGCTTGTCGCACACTATATAAATCCGCCCTACCTTCAACCCCTCGTTGAGGTCGTCAAACACGCAACCACGGATCCGTCCACTGTCATTGCGACCGTCGAGCTTTTGAAGGCATCTAAAAAGTATCCCGTCGTTATTGAAAAAGAAATTGAAGGCTTCGTCTTGAACCGTATCCAAGTGGCAATGGTGCGAGAATGTCTTTCATTGGTTGAGCAAGGCGTCGTTGATGCCGCAGGCGTTGACACCATTGTCCGGCAGACGCTCGGTCGAAGGCTCGCGGCGATTGGCCCCCTGGAGGCCGTCGAGCTGGGTATGGGTTGGGATTTGGCGCTGACTGTCGCCTCCGTTATCATGCCGAAGCTTAACTCAAATGGCGAAGTCGCCCTTATGAGAAAGCTCGTTGATGAAAAGAAGCTCGGGCTAAAATCGGGACAAGGGCTCTACAAATGGTCGCCAGAAAAAGCCGACGAGCTGCGGGCCAATCTCGGAAAATCCGCCAGCGCGTTGGCCAATATTCTAGATGGGACCAGCAAAAAATCTTGAGCTAAAATTTTTGATCTAAACTGGAATACCGATCGCGAGCTTCCAGCCATCGTTTGGCAATACAAGCTTTCGCTTTTCGAGATCAAATAGGCCTAGTGTCAAAACTGCTTCCGCCGCGATCGAGCCATCTTCTTTGACCATCACCTGGCGCATGCGCCCGACTTTTCCGACATATTCAATGAGTTCAGATTTGATGTCGATGACTTCTCTAACAGAAATTTCTTTTTTATATTTTATCTGAGCCTCTAGTAAAATGGGCCCCTGTTTTACTCGCATAATTTCGCGAAGCCCGTAACCTTTTGCCGTTATAAATTCCCAACGCGCTTCTTCAAACAGATAAAAGTAGGAAGAGTTGTTGAGATGGCCATAAACATCAACGTGCTGTTCTTTGATTACAACTCGATACGTTCCTAAATCCACCAGATTTTCAGACATCCCTCTATCGTAAAGACCAGTCCGGTTGTTGGCAATTTCTTGCGAACTCTCTGGTAAAAGGCCTGGGTAATTTTAGGTCCATCTGCTATCTTTAAATTCATGAAATTCAAATTTCTAGCAGCTTTACTTCTATGGACGATCCCGGCGCTGGCCGATCAACACGAAGCGCGACTTCAAAAGGACATTGCCGAGCGAGTCGAGCGCTTGTACGGGTTCTATAAAGACCTGCACATGAATCCCGAACTCTCGGGAGAAGAAAAGCGGACAGCTTCGAAAGTAGCTGCAGCATGGAAAAAGATCGGGCTAGAGGTCACTGAAAAAGTCGGTGGCCATGGTGTCGTTGGCGTTTTAAAAAATGGCCCAGGCCCGGTCACAATGCTTCGAGCAGAAATGGATGCACTCCCCGTCAAAGAAGAAACTGGCGTTTCTTTTGCGAGCAAGCGATCAGGCGTCATGCACGCCTGCGGTCATGATCTCCATTTGACGAACTTGCTTGGCGTCGCTCAATGGCTCGTTGAGAACAAAAAACTTTGGACAGGTACGCTAGTGTTTGTTGCGCAGCCTGCAGAAGAAAATCTTCGCGGCGCAAAGGCCATGATTCAAGATGGTCTTTTCACTCGGTTTCCCAAGCCGAGCGTCGCCCTCGCCGCACACACCTTTGGTGATAAAAAATCCGGCTCTGTGCTCTATCGACCCGGACCAGCCTTCGCAAGCTCGGACTCAGGCGATGTCGAGATTTTCGGAAAAGGCGGCCACGGAGCATTTCCGCACAATGCAATTGATCCATTTATTATTTCATCTGAGTTTATTTTGAAGCTACAAACTTTGCTTGGACGAGAAACAGATCCACTTCAGTCAAAGGTTATCAGTGTCGGATCCGTACAAGGCGGAACAAAACACAATATTATACCGCCGTCAGTTAAGATTCAAATCACACTAAGAACCTTTGACGAAGACCTCCGCGAGCAGTTGAAAAAACGTATTGTCGAGCTTGCCGAAGGCATTGCCACGACGAACAAAGCACCGAAGCCAACGGTGGACTACATCCAAGGAACTCCTCCGGTTGTGAACGACGAAAAACTAATGACTAAAATGAAGTCGGCGTTCGTGGGCGCACTTGGGGACAATCGCGTCGAAGAAATTCCACCCATGATGTCATCAGAAGATTTCGCCTACTACGGCCGGATGGGGGGCTTTCCAACGGCGTTTTACCTGTTGGGAGTGCGGGACCCCAAAAGCGAAGGTCCCTTTTACTTCAATCATCATCCTAAGTTTCTGCCGGCGTACCATCAAACAGTTGAAACCGGCATGCTTAGCATGATCGCCGCAGTGCTAAGTCTAAACAAGCCCTAGGCGTTTTTTATAGATCTCGGCCATTTCGATATAGTTTAGCTTGATTGCGTTCTGTCTCGGAAGCGCATCCATTTCTACGAAGTCCACTGGCACCTCATAGCTACGCAAAACGTTTTTTAGCATACCTTGAAGCATTGGCGTCGTTAGTTGAGCATTCGCCTCCTTCTTAACAAAGAAGACGACTGGAGCCTCGACGGTCGTCGCACTCGGAGCGCCTACACACGCAACTTCGCGGAAAAGGCCCAAAGCAAAAACGGCCTCTTCGACTCTTGTCGGATAAACTTTGGAGGTGTTGACGCAGATCATGCGCTTTTTTCTATCCATGAAATACAAGTGGCCGTCTTTCTGGTATCCCATATCTCCGGTCCAAAGCCACCCGTCCCGAAAGGCCTCTTTGTCCGCCTCTGGATTGTCGAGATAGCCAGAGACATTGAAGTCCGATCGGCAGGTGATTTCACCGATTTCGCCTGGAGGAAGCGGCTTACCAGCTTCGTCGCGAACAACCACTTCGACATCTTTTAGAATGCGTCCACAACTTCCTGGAGGTCGTTCAATCGATAGATCATCGACGGCGCAGGCCGACGTTGTCTCGGTCATTCCGTATCCTTGAAGGATTCTGCCAGGCATATGCGCTTCGAAGTCTCGAATTTTTTCGTAAGAAAACGGCGCACCCGTACATATCCAGACTTTCACGGAACTAAGATC
>JAXMMN010000753.1:0-2452 GCA_034366485.1 Bdellovibrionales bacterium | reverse complement strand
AAAGCGAACGACGGCTTTAACAAGTGGATCACCTGAAAAAACTGAAGACGCACCGATTTCCGGTGCGAGCTTCCATTCCGGTCTGTACGACGTGATCGCACGAATCCGATTGGACGATTTCGCGAGAACGAGTGCTTGTCGATGAGAACCCGAAACCACCACGGCATTTTCTGGCAAATAACGAATGATTTTAAGCTTTAACGACTGAAAGTTAATGAGATCTGCTTTGGAAATTGAATCACGCACTTGCACAACAAAGTGGCGAGTGGCACGACTGTCCGCTTTTTTCTTTGGCCGCTTTTCCTTCGTCCCAACCCAAACTGGTTTTCCTGCCCTCGCGGAGAGAGCCATCGTCTCTTCCGACTCAGCCGTATCAAATTCAGGGAGACGAAGAAGATCTGTGGCTTCTGATGCGTTGGTAAGATCAACCGAACCAGTGCGAAGCAAAAGTCGCTCGCCGGCAAATGCCGTATTGGAATTCAAAAGAAAACCTAACAGCGGAGCAACTACGATGGATGTTAGAAACCGACGGGCGTGAACACTCATGTTGTTTGTCATGCGTATGACGAAATCATGTGCACACCGAAATTTGAATCAGAAATCGTGACGCGGCGCCCGCTCGCTAACCAATTCCCGCTAAGGAAGTCGGACCGTGTTTTTTCAAGAGTAATTGACGGAGCGCGCGATGATCGAGCGCGGAGAGCTTCGGATCTCGCTTGAAAACTTCAAATGCGGCTTCACGTGCTTCCGTCAGAATCCGCGCATCGCGGACGATATTCGCAAGTTTAAATCCCGGTAAGCCGGACTGCCGGGTACCCAAAAACTCTCCCGGCCCGCGAATCTCAAGATCACGCTCGGAGATCACAAAACCATCGGTGGTTTCTTCCATCACTTTCAATCGCGTGCGCGCTTCCTCCGAAACAGCATGGCCCATCATTAAAAGACAAAAGCTCTTATGCTCGCCACGCCCAACCCGTCCGCGCAACTGATGAAGCTGCGAAAGACCAAAGCGTTCCGAATGCTCAATCACCATCACATTGGCATTTGGCACGTCGACACCAACCTCGATCACTGTCGTGGCCACAAGAACTTGAAAGCGACCATCACGAAACTCTCTCATCACTTGATCTTTTTCAGCTGGTTTCATGCGGCCATGCAAAAGACCCAACTGAAACTCAGGAAACTGAACTTTCAAGTTTTCAAATTCCGTCATCGCATTTTTGAGATCGATCTTTTCGCTCTCTTCAACCAGCGGATAAACAAAGTAGGCCTGACGTCCCGCTTTTAAATGGGTGCGAACAAATTCAATCATTTTCGGCCGATGCGATTCGTACCCGGCTCGGGTTTGAATGGGCGACCGACCCTTTGGTAATTCGTCAATTTGCGAAACATCGAGATCGCCATAGACTGTCATGGCGAGTGTTCGCGGAATCGGCGTCGCTGTCATGACAAGAAAATGTGGCACCATCGACTGTTCGCCCTGCTGGCCTTTGGATTTTAGGCGACCGCGCTGGTGAACGCCGAAACGGTGTTGCTCGTCGATGATCACAAGGCCGAGGTTTTTAAATTCAACTGCATCTTCAATCAAAGCGTGTGTGCCGACGGCCAATTGAATCTGCCCGGTGGAGAGAAGCATCTGCGCTTGTGCGCGCTCGGCTGTCTTAATTGAACCCGTGAAAAGGCCGACCATGACGCCCAACGGTTCAAGTAACCGCTTCGCTGTTCGAAAGTGCTGTTCAGCGAGAATCTCTGTCGGCACCATCAAGGTCGCTTGATAGCCATTTTCGATAGCAACAAGCGCCGCCATCAAGGCCACCATGGTTTTTCCGCTGCCGACGTCTCCCTGAACAAGGCGATTCATCGGCTTTGGCGGTTGGTGTCCCGTGAGGTCTTTCAAAATTTCTTCGAATGTTCGCTTTTGGGCGTCGGTCAACGTGAACGGAAGTCCTGCTTCTAGCTTTCGAACTAGATCCAGACCCTGCGCTCGGCCCTTTGCATTCGGATTCTTAAATGGCAGGCCAGGTTCTCGGGAAACCCCTTCTTTTCTTGAAGCAAGCCATAGCTCAAGCCAAAAAAATTCGTCAAAAATGAGGCGACGATGGAACGGCGATTTGAGATCGGTGAAATCTTTCGTTGCGTCTTTGGGCGGACGATGGACTTTTTCAAGAGCTTCAAAGCGACCTGCGAGCTCGTACTTTTCTAAAAGCCATTTCGGCATGCGATCGACAGGAACATGATCCTTTTCCCTTGGATCGACGACGTGAAGACTTTTTTTAACTTCTTCTAAAACGAAGCCAATCAGTTTTCGAAACTGGCGATTGGTGAGCCCTTCAGTTTCAGGATAAATGGGGACAACGACATCGTCATCGGCGACCTGATCGGGAGTATCGTCTTGCAAATCTGGATGATGAAATTCAATCTGCCCACGATAAAATGTCACCTTTCCGATAAC
>JAXMMN010000752.1:0-9178 GCA_034366485.1 Bdellovibrionales bacterium | reverse complement strand
ATGGCTAAGAACCCATCGCCGATTGGCGCGTTGATCAAGAAACAACCCCGGCGAGAGGCCAGAATCTCGGCGAAACTGAAACCGCATTTCCCCTTCGTTTGAAATCCAACGGACTGGCAGATTTTCCTTGGAAAGAGCCGTCTCCTCTTTTTGTGAATCAGTGGATGCAGCTCCGCGATTCGATCGATGTTGCAAGTACCAATCTTCCAGTTTCAAAATCGACGCAAGCCTGTTCACTCTCGCAAGATCAGTCTCTTGAAAGCGGCTTCCCATTTGCTTTGGATTTCCGTACCAGTGGAAGTGGGTGATTTCGCCAAGCCGGTCGCACCGCAAGTCGATGCCGCCCAAAATCGAATCCGAATGGATTTCTCGACGAGTTTCAGAAACGAAAACTTCCATCGTGCGCAAGCTTCTGTGAAGCCGTTCACGGCGTTCGATCGCTTGCAGCCAGGAAACCAGTTGTCGATCGTTTAAAAGATCTAAGTCGCTGAACCAGCGTGGAAGTGGCGAACGCGCTTTTATTTCCAGCGGCTTACCGCTGACAAATACGGTTGTTTCCAGCTCTGCGGCGTGAAGGCAGAGAGTTGGAAAGTCCGTTCCGCCATGATCCGCGTCGCCGAGAATCGCAAGGCCGGCAGATTCTGCGTGAAGCCGAATCTGATGAGGTTTTCCAGTTTGTGGAAGCGCTTTCCACAGGGCGTAATTGCCATGCTGGTGAACGAGCTCAATGACAGTGACCGCGTTCACAGGTTCGATGGAGGTGGGCGCATGCGAAATGTACTGCGGACCAGTTTTAATGTGACTTCCGCCCCCACTTTTAACTCGCGCAATGTGACTTTCGATTTTCGATCCCGACTCAAATCCACGGCGAGGCTTGCGATCGGTGACAAAGTAGTAAGTCTTTTTCACGTCGCGCGACTCGAGGGCCGCCGAGAGCGACGCAGTTAGTTCGGCACTTTCAGCAGAGCCCTGCTGAACAGCCAGTAAGACGCCAGAAGTTCCAACGTCGAGACGATGCACGGGGTTTAGTTTTTTTCCAGAGCGATCGCTAAGGTGTTCTAAGAAGCCGTCATTTGGCTCTAGATGCAGGCGCTTGGATTCGTCCGAAGAGAGCGACGTGTGCGTCGTGCAGCCAGGGGGCTTATCAAGGATTTTCAGCATTGGCTTGTTGAACACCTTTTTGTCGGCATTCAGGGCAGGTGCCGTAAAGTTCAAGAACGTGAGAAGTTAAAAGGAAGCCAAAGCGCGAGGCGACTTTTTCCTGAAGGCGCTCAATTTCAACGTTTTCAAATTCAACGATTTTGCCGCAGGTGGTGCAGGTTAAGTGATCGTGGTGATCTTTGGCAGCCCACTCGTATCTAGCAGGCATTCCACCCATTCGAACTTCCGTGACGAATTCAGAATCCGTCAGCGTGCGAAGGAAACGATAAACCGTGGCAAAACCAATTTCTGGATTTCGCTTTTCAACAGTTTCAAAAACATCTTGTGCTGTGAAGTGGCTTGGTCCGCCGCGAACGACATCTAAAATATCAAGTCGTTGCTGAGTGACCTTGAGGCCGAGATCGCGAATGATTTTCTTTCCAGGCACGGCCTGTTTACGAGCTCGGGGTGTGCTGGTGCCATGTGAAAGGCCCGCGTTGGAAACCGGAAGGATGAGAGGCGCATTCTTGTTCGTCGGCTGATTCTTCGGTTCATTCATCTGAACGACCATAAAGGGGCTTCGCAGCCCCGGTCAATAGATGAGAATTGATTTCAATTACATTTGAAGGGGCTATGTGTCCAAAAGTGGGTCCTATTGTCTCAAGTCATTGTGGACGGCTTAAAGTCAGCCATGCGGTCCTTGATCGCACTCTGATGGGCCTCGGTGTGAAACGGCAGGAGAAACAAGAGGAGATGCTCGAGACCTGTCCGCAGACTTCGGCGCGTTGCCGGTTTCTCGGGGCTTTCGAAGAACTGCAGGAACGACGACGAGGTGATCAGAACCGTGTCGCTGATCATTTGCATTTCACGAGGGTCATTGATTTTTCTCATGACGCCTTCTTTGACCCATTGTGCGTACATCGCCTGTAGGAGGCGCATCGTTTTTGCGATATGCGTCTTCCAGCGTTTTGCGAGGTTCGGATCCTTGCGGCGGAGGTGATACATCTCGCGATGGAAGAAGCGATATTTCCAAAACACTTCATAAGAGCGCTCAATCAGTTCCGAGGGAGTGGAAGGAAGTGTGGATCGCGTCGATCGAACCGGTGCTGGTTTCCAAACTTCATAGGTCTCGCTACACATCATTTCGAAAAGTTCGTAGATGATTTCTTCTTTGTTTCGAAAATGAAAGTAGAGGTTTCCAGGTGAAATCCCTAAGTGCTGCGCGATGTGATTGGTCGTAACCGCGACAACCCCAGATTGGTTAAAGAGGTCGATGCTTGAGAGCAGAATGCGTTCACGATTTCCGACTTTCTTTTTCGGGATGGCGGTTCTCAATCCAACTGGCAATGGGGCGATTGATTTCGAGATTTCCATAAAGTCCTCCAGGTGCCGACGCGGCTGCGGGGTGTACAGCCGGATTCGTAGTGGCATCGGGCGCTTCGTACAAGTCGATTTATGCGGTTTAGGCAGAAGAGTGCCAAGATTGAAAACTGGTTACTCTAGCAATTAGAGCACGGACTCTAGCGCTGCGTTTCATCCAGCGATTTTCGACCGAAAGTTTGCAAACCTAGAATTGAAGCGAGAAAAGAAGAGCACATATAGATCCCCAGCCGCCGGTGACGGCTCTTGCGTGTTTCAAAAGAAGCAAACAGGCTACGGTGCCGGCGGCTACCCCTACCGCAAAATCTCCACAAATAAAAAAAAGCCCCGGTGTCGAATCACCGAGGCCTAAGTCTTTTGAGACGCGATCGATTAAGACAAGATGCCTGCGCGCTCGAGGCGCTGAATACGTTCTTCCAGCGTTGGATGTGTACGGAAAAGAGCTGCAAGACCAGGTTTCGTCGCCGAGATCTTCATAGAGGCGAATGCTGGTTGCTGTTCCGTTTGCGCCGCAACCTGGTAGTTGCGCTCGGTGACTTTCTGCAAGCTTCGCAGTGCGCCTACCATAGCGTCTTTTCCAGCGTACTTCGCTCCGCCTTGGTCGGCACGGAATTCGCGCTGACGCGAGAACCACATGACGACTATCGACCCGAGCAACATGAAAACCATTTCAAGTACGAACACCGTGACCATATGAGCGATCGGTCCAAGACCTGCGCCTTCACGGTCGTCATTTCCTCTGAGGAAGTTAGAAATCGCAAACGCCACAATTCGCGCCAAGAACATGACGAACGCGTTCACGACACCTTGGATCAGCGTCATCGTCACCATGTCGCCGTTAGCGATGTGCGCAACTTCGTGTCCAATAACTCCCTGAACGGCGCGCTTGTCCATTTGGCTTAGCAGGCCGGTCGAAACGGCGACGAGCGAATTTGATTTCGATGGCCCGGTCGCGAACGCATTTACTTCCGGTGATTCGTAGATCCCGACTTCTGGCATTTTAGGTAAACCCGCCGCGCGCGCGTACTGGTGAACCATGTTCACGACTTCGCGTTCAGCTAAGTTCATTGTGTTTGGATCGATGACTTTTACGCCCATCGACCACTTGGCCATTTTTTTCGAAATCAACAAACTGATGAACGCGCCGCCCATACCCCAGATCAAACAGAATCCGATGAGTGAGCCGATGTTCAAACCATTTGCGGAAAGGTAGGGCTGAATGCCGAGCGCCGATGTGACGATCGAAAGTGTCCCCACCACGAGGATGTTGACCATTAAGAAAAGCGTAATTCGTTTTGCCATCTGCATGTAAAGCCTCCGTTGCAGTACTTCGTTACATCACCTAATATACAAGACTTCGATTGTTTCTCAAAATTGATATATTTTAGATTTTAGTTCGCTTTAAACAAAGTAAAACTCTTGGCCAGTTGCGCCGCAATTGGGTTTTCGACCTTGCGGGAGCTTGTAATCAACCAGAACTCTTCCGACACGTTGTCGAGTTTGCCGATTTTGACCAACGACTTTTCGCGCACCAATTCGCTGGCTTCTGAGTCGGCAATCGGGATGAGGCCCACGCCGGACGTGCCAAGTAGCTTTTGAAGACTTGAGTCTTGGGTTTCCGCAATGGGTACGATCGTGATCCTGGCCATTCGGAAATAGTGTTCAAGGTCATGCCGTAGTTTTGAATGATAAGTTGGCAGGACAAAGTTCTGCCCCGACAAACTTTCTGGAAACTTTTTAGTCAGGCCGCGGAACTTTGGCGCACCGTAAACGGAGATTGGAATTTTACCGATCGGCCGAACGGACATCTTGCCGCTTTCATCGAGTGCCGGAGGAGCGTTGGCGAGCACTAAGTCCAGGCGGTGAGCCTGAAGCTCGCGAAGAAGCTCGTCGCCTTTTCCCTCGAGAATGGAAACTGTGCAGGGCCCGGCGGCGTAAGCAGCCTCTGTCAGGCGAAGGGTAAGATGTTTTGGGACGCTATCAAGTGCGCCGATTTGCACATGAGTTTTTCCACTGCGAGGTGCACGATCCTGAATGGCTTCCACCATTTCGGATCCCATGCGAAAAATTTCCGAGGCATACTGAAGCGCAATCTTTCCCGCATCTGTTAAAACCAGACGACGATTGCGGCGATCAAACAGCGGACGTCCAACGGAGTCTTCCAAATGTTTCAACTGGGTGGAGAGAGTTGGTTGCCCGAGGCGCAGTCTTGTTGCGGCGCGGGCGATGCTACCCTCGCTTGCGATCACCCAGAAATAATACAAGTGGTGGTAGTTCAACCATTGAGACGCGGTGACGGGTGATGGGACCCCGGTATCATGATTCACAGCTCAACTCCTGAATGACCTAAGAGCAATTTACCAACGAGAATACTTTGAAAGAACAAATGCCCGTAGGCAAGAATGACCACAGTCGTCGTGATTCGATTGATCATCAGCCAGCGAGGTTCGTCGGAAGCGAAGTAAAGTAGGTCTTCACCTTTGGTGCGCTCGTTTAAAAAGAGATAAGCAAAAAGCGTTTCCGCAAACGTTGTGAACACCGTCACAAAAACAAAAAGTGCGGCGATGGCGGCCACGGGTGTAGCAAACCAAAGTTCGATTTCTGACCTTAGGAACGCGCTCACAATTGCTAAAATTAGAAACGAAGCGTGTGCGAGATCGTGGGCAATGCCGTAACGAGGTGACCAGTTGAACCATTTGTAGATCATGAAAAGCTCCAGTGGGCCGCGGATCCACCAGCTAACTGAATGGCCAACGAAAGCAATCAACAGCGAAACGGGAAGAGGGGTGCCGAGTCTCGAATACGATAAGCCCAAAAGAAGAAGTGGCAAAACAAACCAGGTCGAAACTGTGTAGGCCAGCCACAGAGCCTTGGGCCAAGAAATATCGCCGCCGACAATGTCACCTTTGTTCTGACGTGCGCGAAACGCAGCGCCAAGTCCCATTGGGAGCAGCGGAAACAATGCGAGGGCCAGAAGGATCGAATTGGCTGTTAGGTTGCCGGAGAGGTTTTGCCCGTCCAATGGTGTCATAGGGTCACTTTTGCCCTAGGATTCCATATCCAGCAACTCGCGAAAGTTTCACCTATGACGTGGCGCACGAAGGGGTTGTGAAACGCTGCCAGAAAAGTACACTCTGCCACTATGAAAATAGCCAACGCGCCAGCCTCTTTGCTTTCTAGTGTGCTGTCTAGTGGATTCCATTCGTTGCGAGAACGCTACCTTCTTATGGATCCGCGGCTTCCGGTTGGACTTATTCTTTTCACCTACCTCGCCCTCGGAATGACAGTCCTCAGTTTTAACCGAACGCCGATGCAGGCGGCGGTCACAACACTTTCTGCTGCGGTCCTAGAGCTCGGGCTAGGAAGACTTTTTCGTCGGCGTTGGTTTTTCCCTTGGAGCGCGATTATCACGTCGATGGGTTTGAGTATCCTGCTAAACTATTCTCACAACTACGTGTTGCTTTTGGTTCCCGTGTTTTTTGCGATTGGAACCAAGTATCTGTTCACCTTCAATGGTCGGCACGCGTTGAATCCGGCGCTTGCGGGCGTGGCGTTTTCATTGATTTTGTCTCGGGAGCTGATCACGGCCGCACCTGCTTACCAGTGGATGGGTATCGAATCGATGGCGATTTTTATCATCGCGCTCGCTTTGGTATTTGTGATGCCAAAGGCCAATCGGACTTGGTTGGTGGGAAGCTTTCTATTTTTCTTCACCGTTCAGATTCTATTGCGCTCGATCATCATGCGCCATCATCTGCCGTTTGAAACTTTGTTTCTAGGGACTCTAACTTCGCCGTCTTTTTTCTTGTTCACATTTTTTATGATCACCGACCCCGCGACCTCACCCAACGGACGCAATCAACAAATCTGGGCGGGGTTCTGGCTTGCGACGCTCGATTTGGTTTTGCACCTGCGGCACAGCTATTACACGTTTTTCTACGCAGCCCTCATCTTGGCCTCAAGTCGCTTGGCACTGAATCACTATCAGGCGCTGAAGGCGGAGGGGCTTCGTCAGTGGTGGCGTGGGCGTTTCATCGAAAGTGGCTACTATCGGCAGCCACTGGCGTTGGGTTTGATTGCGCTTTTGGGTGTAGGTGTTTACCAGAAGTGGCTTCGACCTGTTGTTGCGCAAACAGAGACCAATTGGTCGCTTCAGGCCGTTTCGCCGGAAGAATCGGGACTGGATGTCGGAGTTCCAACTGACGAGGTCTATCGTCGCGTCGACGCTCGCGTTGAGCACGTTGCGAAATGGGTGCTCTCGATCGGTGATGCGTTGGCGACCGGTGATGTCGATGGTGACGGGCGAATGGATGTTTTCGCGACGCAGATGCTGAAGGGTGACGCTGCACGGAACACCTTGTGGCGAAACGTTTCAAACGGCCCAGGCGATGTGCGGTTTGAAAAAGTAGAAATGCCAGCTTTGGCTTCGAACACGATTCGCTACGACCGATACGGACTTGCGTTGGGCGCGACATTTGTTGATTTCGACAATGATGGCGACCTTGACCTTTGGCTGATGGTGGCCTTCGGCCAATCGCGACTTTTGAAAAATGAGTTGATTGAAACTGGCACACTGCGATTTTCCGACGTAACGGACGAGGTTGGTTTGCAGAACAACACTCGTTCGATGGCCGCCGCCTGGAGCGACTTAGATCGCGATGGCCGGTTGGATTTAGTGTTGGCAAATGTCTGGCCGGAAAATCTTCCTGATTATGCGGGACCTGCGAACTTAAACTTTTTTGATTTACCAAAGCCCGCATATGACGGCGATCGGCGCATGTTTGAATTCATGCACGACTCTTGGCACCTATCCAATAACGGTGGGGAGAATCTGGTCTTCCTGCAAAAGCAGCCTGGCAAGTTTGTTCGCGATCCGGTTTGGAGACTTCCGGAAACGCGGTGGTCACTTTCCGCATCTGCTGCAGATTTTAATCAAGACGGGTGGCCGGATCTTTATGTGGCCAACGATTTTGGTCCCGACGATTTGTACTTTAACTTAAAGGGCCAGGGCTGGAAGCGAATCGAAGGATCTATGTTTGGTTCCATCGGCCGCGACACTTACAAGGGAATGAATTCGACGGTCGCAGATTTTGATCGCAACGGTTGGCAGGATGTTTACGTCTCGAACGTTCATCATTCGCTTCAAGCAGAAGGCAGTCTGCTTTGGCTGTTCGGACCGGCTGGCGAAGGAAAAGGTCACATGGGTGTTCAGATCACCGACGAAGCGACGGCCCGAGGTGTCTTAAACGAAAATCGATTTGGGTGGGGTGCAGCCGCGGGTGACTTGGACAATGACGGTTGGATGGATATCGTTCAAACGAATGGTATGGTCGATGATTCGATCGACAAGCGTTTTGAAGAGTGTCCGGACTATTGGTACGTGAATGAAAAGATCGCACGATCTGCTCCGTCGACTCACCGTTTTGCAGACAAGTGGGGAGACATTCGCGGTTCTTGTATTTACGGAAAAGAACAAGTTCGTGCTTATATGAATCGTGGCACAAAGTCTGTTCCGCAGTTTGTCGACGTCGCCAATCAAATCGGATTGACGGAGACCTCGCCGTCTCGCGCAGCCGCACTTGTTGATCTAGATCGTGACGGACGATTGGATGTTCTGATTGCGCGGCAGTTCAAGAGTACTCAAGTATTACGCAATGTCGGCGTAGCAAATAGCAAAACGGGAAATTGGATTGGTTTAAAGCTTGTCGGTGATAGTGATCGTGACGGTTGCAACCGCCAAGCGGTCGGCTCCAAAGTCACCGTGCAGGGCTTGCAGCAGGAAGTGCAGCTGACCAATGGGCTTTCTAGCCAGGGCGATGGAGAGCTTCATTTTGGCCTCGGCCAAAGCAATGCGGGAGTTACCACTGCGGAGACCGTGAAAGTGGAAGTCGAGTGGTGTGGCCAGCGAGAACTCAAAACTTATCAATTGGCGACTGGTCAGCGGCACATTCTCGAGCAGAGGCCTGGCAAGGGTTCGAAGCGATTGGCTGGCCCAAGCAAACAAGGAGATCAGATATGAAACGCGCAACGACTGGTCGACTTTATGGTCGCCTCGTGGATGTGGTCGACGTTCCCGATTCGCAGCTTCAACAAATGTACGGAATTTTCGAGCGCTATTACGACAACGTCAGTTGGCCGTCGTTTCGAAAAGATTTTCGAGAAAAGTCGCGCGTCATTTTGCTTTTTGATCGTCGAACAGGATTGTTGCAAGGATTTACAACACTCAAAACTTTTCGCAGTGTCGTTCGAGGAGAAGAAGTCGCTGGCCTCTTTAGTGGCGACACGGTTGTCGAGCGCGAATACTGGGGGCAGCCAGCACTGAGAGCGACGTTTTTCAAAGCGATGCTCGTGACATGGTGGGAAAATCTTTTGGAATCGCGCGGTCGCCGCCCGTTCTATTGGTTTCTAATTTCTAAGGGCTACAAAACCTATTTGTTGCTCACCAATAATTTTCACACGCACTGGCCGCGCTACAACGTGCCGATGCCAGAGCGTGAACGCGAAATCATGCGGACTTTTGCGAACTCGCTCTACCCGGGACGAGTGAACGAACGCGAGTTAAAAACTTTTGGCAGCGAGGCCCAACGGCCGTCCGACAAGGCGTTGGTGCTTCCTTTTGATCAAGGTGCACCGTGCTTACGAGAGGAAGTTGCGCCCA
>JAXMMN010000751.1:0-1335 GCA_034366485.1 Bdellovibrionales bacterium | reverse complement strand
TTCGATTGTTGTTTTTTGGTGGGCGAGGTGTGCCGGATCCCAAATTAGCGTGAAACGGCTGATCCTCATCGAGAGGAATTTCTTGGCCGATGAGTTTCTCAATGTCGCGAATGTAGCTGCGCTCTTCGTGATCGCAGAATGAAATCGCAATTCCCTCTGTCCCGGCACGTGCCGTTCGACCAATGCGATGGACATAGGTTTCTGCAACATTCGGAATTTCAAAGTTGATGACATGCGTGATGTTATCGACGTCGATCCCGCGTGCGGCAAGATCCGTTGCGATCAGAACTCTTGTCCGACCATTTCGGAAATTTTCAAGTGCCCGTTGGCGAGCCGTCTGAGACTTGTTCCCATGAATAGCTTCGCTCGAGATGCCGGCTTTTTCCAAAATTTCAGAAACTTTGTTAGCGCCGTGCTTCGTTCGAGTGAAGACGATGACTTTTTTAAACGCAGGATTTTTAAGAACGTGCTTTAGCAAATCCTTTTTCTTGTCCTTTGCGACAGTCATCAAAACTTGTTCAATACGTTCTGCCGTAGAAGAAACTGGAGTGACAGAAACCATGATTGGATTGACCAACATTGAGTTGGCTAATTCTTGGATGGCTGGCGGCATGGTTGCCGAGAAAAACAGGTTCTGTCTTCGCATCGGCAGCATTTTGATCACTCGTCGAATCGGCTGAATAAAGCCCATATCAAGCATTCGGTCGGCTTCATCGAGAACAAAAATCTCAATTCCTTGAAGTGTGAGGTGGTTTTGTTCGAGGAGATCAAGAAGGCGGCCAGGCGTCGCGATGAGAACGTCGACACCTCCGCGCATATTTGAAACCTGTGGTCCTTGGCCGACGCCACCAAAAATAACGGTTGTTTTTATTTTCAGATACTTTCCGTAGGTGCGGAAACTCTCATGAATCTGAATCGCAAGTTCACGAGTGGGAGTAAGAATTAAGGTGCGTGTGCGCTTTGGACTCAATGCTTTTGGATTTGCGGTCAAGCGTTGAAGGATCGGCAAGGCAAAAGCCGCCGTTTTTCCAGTACCGGTTTGTGCACAGCCGATGAGATCACGAGCTTCCAAAAGCGGCGGGATCGCCTGCTGCTGAATGGGCGTCGGCGTTTCGTAGCCGGTCTCAGAGATAGCACGTTGAATAGCAGCAGATAAGGCGAGTTCGGAGAAAGTAGATGGTAGGCTCATGTGGCTCAGGAACCTACCAGCTTTCTCTCTACAATTGCAAGGTGAAGCGGCCTATTGCGCTCTGGCGCTTTAGGCTATTGTAGATTCGATTGTAGTTTCGTCACGGCATTTTGGATTACGCGCACTTTAAGGCCTTCGAACTCTCG
>JAXMMN010000750.1:0-3191 GCA_034366485.1 Bdellovibrionales bacterium | reverse complement strand
ATTTCCGTGTCAGATAGATTCAAACTCTTCAGTGATAGAGTGAACCTAGAAAATCGCGCACTCGAATTGGAGATGGCTGCGTCTGGCATCAATTCGCGGCCCACAGCTCATCTTCAAAAAGCGACGGCAGCTAAAAAAGCGGTCTTTCCTAACTGGTGGGTTAACTGCATTTTGGGCATGATGTTTGGTTTTTTTGGCGGCCTGTTTCTGAGTTTTAGTCGAAATCGGTAGGTCGAGTGCACTTTGCTTTGGCAGCTTTTCTGATTTTACACTTGCTGACAGGGCCAATTTTAATCCTGCAGGCAGTGGTATTCTCCCGAGTCTTTGTGACACCTCAATCAATAAAAGTTGCAGGACTTCTTTTGTTGACCGTTGGATTCCTGGAAGTTTTGCGAGCTCGCGACAGACTGAGGATCGAGAAGTCAGGTTTACTGTCGTTAGCTGCTATGGTTGGCTTTCTGCTAACTAGTTTAACGAGTTTGGCCATGTGGTCTGCGCCTGCCGTTGGATGGAAGAATACGCTTCTGGCATTTGCGTATAACTATTCCTTTCTACCACTGTTCTTTTTTATTGCTGTTCTCGACTTTGATTTTCAACGGAACCGTTGGACTATTCTGGCGGAGAAAGCACTTTACTTTTTCACGTTGCCGGCCTGCTTCGTCGCGTTTGCTAGTTTTCGCACGGGAAACTTCTTTTTAAGTCGACCTGTTGAAACTCTTCTTACAGAAGGGGATTTCATCAAGTTCGATTATATTGGTGGATTTGTTCGCGGGACCGCGTGGTTCAGAAGTCCGGTCGATCTCGGAATGTTTGCCTGTATAATACTGGCGATTGCTTGGTCGCGGATTTTGTTTCGCGGATTTTCATTTTTAGAATCAGGAAAGCTATTGATCGCACTTGTCGGTGTACTTTCAACTGTTTCGAGAACTATTGCAGTCATGGCCGCTGCCATTTTGGCCGTACTCTCTTTTATCAAGTTGTATAAGATCATCGGTGGCTCAGCAATCTCAAGACCGATCGTGAAAAACCTAAGTGCTACCTTTGCACTGATTGTTGCTGGAGGAATTGCAGCTCAAGGTTATTTACTAACCTCCCATTGGATGAGTGTGGCGACAGACACCACCAATCTTCAAAACCGATTTCGAAACTGGTGGGATCTTCTTTTGCAGGTCTTTGAATCCGCTACGACAGCATTTTTTGGAGTCGGAAAAATTCAAAATGGACGTTACGGACCGTGGCACACCCTTGAAGTCGATAATACGTATATAGGTATATTGCTAACGGGGGGGCTGGTGTCGTTTTTCGCTTTTTTTGCGGCGACATACTTTACTGCTCGAATGATTAGACAAGACATAAAGGAATTCTCGCGACCCTCGCTGCTCGGGGATGCGGATGCCATTGCTTATGCGTGCCTAGCGTACCTACTAGCGATGGGCTTGGCCTCAATGGCTGAAAACAATATGCGAATCGCCTATTATGCCGCAGCTGTACTGATCTTATTCCGAGCGGCGACTCGGTCAAAAAATCGCGCGATTTCAACACACGAGTAAAGCAAAAGAATTGGCAGTATCGTGTCTCTCAGGCGGCCAGCATATGGGGCCACGTAGCCAAACATAAGCAGGAATACGACCAACACAAATGCCGTAGCGCGCGACAAAACCACCGGGCATTCTACATTTCTTTGGAAAACTGCGCGAACTAAACCGATTAGACCGAACAATAACAAGCTTTGATGAACGACCGCACCCCAAGGAATTAGTTGAGCAAAAAAATTGTAATCTGCGACTTTTCCAAACGTGAAATAGGGCGAAAAGAACAGCTTCACAACCGCCGCTGGGTAAACAAGTGTTCGATTAATCTCACTGACGTCACTGTAGCTTAAGTAGGCGACCCGCTGCGCCTGAATAAAGTCCCAGATTTTAAACACAGATATGTGCCCAGAGTAAAAGTAGACGAACATGAGTCCTACGGCCACACCGAACCCAGCCAAAGTGAACTTAAGTTTTTTTGAAAGTCCGTTGGCTTGAGTCGTTAGTACCGCTAGCGTTATGCCTCCAGCATAAAAAACGCCAAAGTAGAAGCGCTCGTTCAATAGCAAAAGAAGACTCACGGCTAAGCCAATACTCCAGCTCCGTTTTTCGAGCACCTTCAATAGACAATAGCCTAGAAGAGCCATCACAAAGTACACCCCTGCCTCTTTGTAGAAGACGGATGTATGGAATATCACCATCGGGTTAAAGGCAAATAACCATAACGCCTGAACTTCTATTCTGCGATCGCCATCTGCAGGCCGAAAAAATGCTGCCGACTTCATGACAAAAAAGGATGCGAGGGTTTTGATTAAAACCATCGCGAGACTGCTTACGATTGGGCTTTTGCCAAAAACTGCGAAGCCGATCCCAGTTACGATTTGTGCTAAGTAGAATTTGTCCCAAATGACATGCATTCCTCTTAGGTCACCTTCGCCGCGTAAAAATGCGGCCATATTTTCTGACCGGGGAAGGTGCTGATTGAGTGCGTCTGGAACCCAAAAAGCTTCGGGCGGCGCACCGGCGAGGTATGCCGTTAGAATCATTAACCCATGAAGTGCGCCGAAGAGTGCAACCAGTTTTCCGTCAGAAAATTGAGCAAACGCTGAATGTGTCCTTCTGGTATTTTCCCAAACCCCGAACACGTAGAACACGCAGAGCAATATTGCGCCTGCGACAGAGAAGTTACCGCCGGCCCCCAAAAGTGCGCCAATTGCGATCGCGGCGATTGTGGCGATCAGGAAAGGTTTCTTTCGAACACCTACGGCGATGGTTGGAATGGGAGTTTCTATATTCATTAATGCTTCACACTTACAACAATTGGCGGAGCATGAGGAAGACTAAATCAGCGAATTTCTACTCGGAAAACCCATTTAAACGCAGATTAAAGTCCCCTTTGGTTGATCTTACGGCTCAGAAGGCCTAAACCCCGTAGGCTATGATTGCGACGTCGAATGTGAGCCTCCGCTACGGGGCAAAGAAACTGTTTGAAGATGTGAATGTGAAGTTTACCCCAGGCAACTGTTATGGGCTGATCGGCGCGAATGGCGCGGGGAAATCGACTTTTTTAAAAGTTCTTTCGAAAGAGATCGAACCCAACACGGGCGAAGTCATTGTCGGAAAAGATTTACGGCTGTCGATCTTAAAACAAAACCAGTTTGA
>JAXMMN010000749.1:0-2506 GCA_034366485.1 Bdellovibrionales bacterium | reverse complement strand
GATCAGACCCCGTCACTTTGAAACCGCGCGAGTGCAAAAGTCCGGCAAGTGACGCCATTGCCGTTCCGCAAATTCCCATGAAATGAACGTGTGCTCCTGGCTTCAGGTCGATGGTTTTTACGGGTGGGCGATCTGGTGCGGATTCGTTTGAGCTTGTCGGTGTGTTTGCCATTGTGTTCAAGGATTTTACATCTTGGCAGTTTCTTCAAGCTCGAAATGAGTGACATTCCGTGCGGTCCCTTTAAAAAAAAGATATGTAAAGAATTGCGACACCAAGCGGTCCTTTCTCTAGCTAACGCTAAATGCCAGGTAGTCTTCGGTCGTACTCAGACTTTGTAAACATCTATTTTGCAGCTATTCAGCGGCAATGAAACTGCGATTAACAAGGGCCTTCAAAACTAGGTCATTAGCATCAAGGCTAACGGCAAATTTCCTTGCGACCGCATGTACCACGCTATTCTTGTTCGCTATGGGATCGTCGCCACTCGCACGGGCGTCTTCGCCGATGGCGGACGAGCCAGATTTCGGTGGTACGCCAAGCTCCCCTGCGCCGGCTGTTTCTTTAGCTCCCAAGGGGCATTATGACGAGATCTTTCGACCAGCTCGCACCGCAAAGGGGCGCAAGGTAGGCATCGTTCGACCTGAATATCAAGACATTGTCGACGTTGCTAGCCAGTTGACGCAAATCGAAGTCCATCGTGGCGAACTTTCGACGGCTTCTGATTTTCGGGGAGACAATGTTTTGAGTCTCGTTCCCAGAGTCATTCTCGATTCTGATTATGACGGAACTTTGAAGCCTGGAATTGACCAACGTGGTCGTGCGCTGCGTGCGTTTCTTCAAGATTTTCATTCTTCAAATGGTCGGCCGTCCGTGGTGCGTGAAGGGATCATGCAGCAAGAAGATCTCGACCGCATCGTCGCGCGAAACGCAGAGACATGGGCCGTTGGCCGAGTGAATCCGGATAAGATATCATTGATGTACGGCCCCGACATTATCAGAGACCGAGACGGAGTGTTTCGGGTTGTTGAAGACAACACGGGATTTCTTGGTGGCTTTGGCGATTTGAAACTTGCTTTAGAGTCGCTCTACAAAAACGTCTCGTATCCGGTATTGCACGAACGTGATCCGATGGATTTCTATCGCACATTGATGAAGCGCTATAAAGAACGAGCGATTCCTCGTGGTGGTGAAGTCGTGATGGTCATGATCCCCCCATACGCGGATAACGAGGATCCCCGCTTGCGACAGATCCTGAAATCGATAGGCATCGAAGTGGTAACACCTTATTCGAATTCTAAATTGGAATTCGATGAGGCGCGAAACGCCTGGTTGATTCCCGCTGATGGTGGACCGAAGCGAAAGATCGGCTTTCTGATTCTGAACGGTGAACACTGGTGGCTGGATATGCGCCACCCAGATTTAAATCGAGTGGCCATATTTGAATATTCAAAGCTTGTGCTTGATGGACTAGAAGAGATCCGACGTGGCCTCAGTCCTAGCGGAAAGAAAAGTCGAAAGCTGAAAGAAGAGCTCCTCTATTTAAGAGAAATTCAAAGAGAATTTGGCATCGAGGGACTGTCGCGTGGGCGAGTACGGAAGCTACTTAACAGGTTTGTTGATACGGTGCGAACGACCGATGCGGTGACAGGTCTTCCAGATACGGGAAAGCTTCAGAAGTCGCTTCGCCAGTTGGGTGAGTTACAGGAACTAAAGGAATGGGAGTTTCGGTCTTACGCGGGTCTCGTTGAATCGGTTCTTGAGGGAAAGGTTGCTTCCAATTACACGCCCGGCACCAATTTCGTGAACGACAAGTCGTTCTATACCTATGTAGAAAAGCTCGTTCGCTTCTATCTCAATGAAGAACCAATTCTTCGCAATATCGAAACGCTGGACCCCCGCGTGACGCGCAACGGGCTTCCCGCCGAGTTTGATCGAGACTTAGCGAAGAAAGTTGCCAAGAATCAAAGTGACTGGGTGATTAAAGTTGTCGATGGACGCGGTGGCAAAGGGATTTGGGTAGGCCCAAAGGTATCAGCTAAAGAGTTTAAAAGAGGGCTAGAGGCCGTCAAGGCCGAGCCGGCTCGTTACAAGTACCAGCGCTACACAGCGCTTTCGGCGGTTTCTCAATACATCGTCGATATCCGTATTCATTCCGATCTACCTCCCACCGGATCGCTTTTTGTGAGTGATACGGCGTGGGGTCGAGGCCTTTCGGTATTGGGCGATGGGAAAGTGAACCTCAGTTCTCAAGGGCGAGAAACGACCGTCATTGTTCGCTCGGCCCAGAAGTTTTGCGAATCGATGTTTGTGCCGACAGCGCTGCCTTCTTCCATGGTTTATCGCCGAAAGTAGTGCGCCAAAAAATGCGGATGACAATGGACAGATGGACCGTTCCAATAAAGGAATGAAGTTCACCATTTCTCGTTTTTGTATGTCGGTCCTTTTGCCCTTTCTGTGTTCGGTCGTATTGGCGAACAGCGCTTCTGGTGGGTTGGAGATTCCCGA
>JAXMMN010000748.1:0-2239 GCA_034366485.1 Bdellovibrionales bacterium | reverse complement strand
GATGTTGCGCGATCAAGGTTGGCCGTCGGTTCATCGGCCAAAATGACTCGCGGCCGTTTCGCGAGCGCCCTAGCAATTGCGACTCGCTGTCGCTGTCCGCCAGAAAGATCCCGAGGAAGCTTGTTTTTGAAATCGATCAATCCGACCTGGCTTAGAACTTCTTCGCCGCGATCTCGGGATTCGGCGCGGGAAAGTCCAATAGAGGACAAAAAATAAGTCGTGTTCTCTAAAACCGACAATGTCGGGAGAAGAAAAAAGCTCTGAAAAATAAATCCGAGATCTCGCAAGCGCAAAATTTCGAGCTCGCGTTCCGTCAGCGTCGCCACATCGTGACCTGAAAAAATCAGTCGGCCCTTCTGTGGTTTTTCAAGTAGGCCCATGACATTTAAAAGTGTCGTTTTGCCGCTGCCCGAAGGGCCAACAAGGCAGACCATCGACCCAAGTTTAACTTGAAGATCGACGCCCTTTAACACGAGGCCTTCTCCATAGCCGAATTCTACGTTTTGGACTTCGATAATGGCGGCTGAGTTCTGCTGGTCTGTCATAGGTGCGGACCCTAACGGATTGGCACGAAGATTGGTACCCCTCTGTGAGGGACGAAGCAAAGACACAAGGACTGGGGCCAACGTGAATCTCGAGCAATATGCGGCTTTACTTTTTACAGTCCTACTTGCTTCATGGGCCCTGTTTATCCTGTACATGCGCGCCGTGAAACGGTGGCTTCTCATGGTTAGAAAACCAACGCCGACCACCCCAAAGCGCGCCCCATTTAGCCTCTTGAGCTACCGAATTATCGCCATAGGGGGAATCGGTGGCGAAGTTCTAGCGCTTCGCTTTGTCGGCCACTACATGCACGCTCTGAGACCGGCCATTCAAATCCTATTTCCCAACGCAAGCTTTGAAGTCTATCAGCCCTCGTTGACCACCACATCCTCGGCAGCAGCCACTGAAATCGTCGACCGGGTGATCGACGATCCAAGGCCGATCATCTTGATTGGCCACTCAAAAGGTGGAATCGATATTCTGGAGCTCATGACCAGACACCCAGCAATTATCGGCCGTCTACATTTAGCGGTGCTTTCCAATACGCCGCTCCAGGGATCATGGGTGGCAGATCTCTTGACGAAAAACTTCGTGCGTCCTCTTGGGCTCAAGTGGCCAGCACTTGAGGGTCTCACCACGAAAGCGCGCCGCAACTTCTGGAAAAAGGATTGGTCAGAAATTCCCGATTGGCATCGCAGGCTGATAACAAAACGTCTCTTAATTATCGCAACGGAAGAGTTTCATTCGCGAAAATGTGCCTGGCCCATCGTTATGTCGCATTTTCTAATGCGAAAGCTTGGCCTCCGAAACGATGGCCTCGTGGGCTTTGACAGCCAAAATCTGCCGAAGCTACCGGAATTTAAAAGTACCACGACGTGCCATCTCTTTCACCACCACGGCTATCTCACGTGCGCAGCGACACTGTCGGACATTTCTAATCTTGAACGCTGCGAAACATTGCGCACGGTTTTAGAGACTCACAAAGCGCTGACCGGGTGGCACACAGATTCTGGGCTCAAGGAAAATGGTTTTCCGGCGACGTCCGTGTCGAGACTAGGCGCGCGCCGATATGGTCATTTGGAAGTGATCAAATGAGCAATGTCGAACTTCTCGGCGCGAGTGCTCTTTCGCCTTGGCGACGTATTTCGATTGGCTCTTGGCGACCCACGGGAGACTCCAGTGTTTTTGTAGAACTCGATCTCGTGCTTGACCCTATTTTGGAGCACACAACGAACGGGGAAAAGCGAGATCTCAACCTCAATGCGATCTTCGCAAAGCTTCTGGCAAAGGCCATCGATACGGATTCCGATACCCGGCAAATCAATTCGATCATTCGCTGGGGCCGAATTTACCAGCGAAAAAACATTGATCTCTTTTTCCATGTGTCAAATTCGGCAACGGACCTTGCCGGAGTCAGGATCGAAAATCCGCACCGAAAAAGTACCGACGTTCTTTCCAACGAGTTTGTCAGCGAAGTTAAACACCTCCGACAAAACGGCGATCTGAAGTTTAAAAAAGTAAAAGACTTGTTTCGTTTTGTACCTGGCTGGTGTTCGAGACTGGTTTTAGATGTGACGGGCTTTGTCTCGTACACTCTGAATTTGAATCTTTCGCTGCTAGGTGTTCCAAAAGACGCTTTTGGTTCGATCATGGTAACAAATGTGGGAAGCCTCGGCATTGACGGCGGCTTCACGGT
>JAXMMN010000747.1:0-19188 GCA_034366485.1 Bdellovibrionales bacterium | reverse complement strand
GTCGATTTCGTCTTCACGTAGGCTTTTCCGTCGCAGTGGCTGCAGGGCTCGCAAAGAGTTTTTACGAGACTTGGGCGAATGCGTTTGCGGGTCATTTCCACAAGGCCAAGGTTCGACATGGCAACGACAGTCGTCTTTGCTCTGTCGCGTGCGAGTTCTTCGCGAAGTGATTCGAGAACTTTTTCGCGATGAGCTTCGCGTTCCATGTCGATGAAGTCGATAATGATAATTCCACCGGCGTTTCGAATGCGAAGCTGGTGGGCGATTTCGCGCACGGCCTCGAGATTCGTTTTTAAAATCGTGTCCTCAAGATCGCGCTTTCCGACATAGCGACCGGTGTTAACGTCGATCACCACCAACGCCTCGGCCTCGTCAATAACGATGTAGCCACCGGACTTCAGCCAGATTTTTCTTTCGAGCGAGCGCGAAATTTCGATGTCGATTTCGTATTGGTCAAACAGCGGTCGGCTTTCTTTATAGAGCGAAACCTTGTTTTTAAACCGTGGCATGAACTGCGCTAAGAACGCCAAAATCTTTTTGTGGGTTTCTTCATCGTCGGTAACGACGCGGTCGACATCTTCCGTCAGACTGTCGCGAAGAGCGCGAAGTTCGACGTCGGGCTCCGCGTGTACAAGCCCTGGCTTATTGCGCTTCTCATAGGCGCGCTGAACGTCCTGCCATAGGCGATTGAGGTAATCTAAGTCAGCGCGAAGGCTTCCTTCGGTTGCGCCCTCTCCCGCCGTGCGAACGATGACTCCACCTTTGGGGTCAATCACGTCGACAAGTTCGCGCAGCCGATCGCGCTCGCCCGGGTCTTCAATTCGTCGAGAAACACCGCGGTGATTGAGTGTCGGAAGATAAACGACGTGGCGCCCAGGAAGAGAAATGTGAGTTGTGATGCGAGCGCCTTTGGTTCCAAGGGGATCCTTTGCTACCTGAACCTGAATCCATTGACCCTCTGTGAGAAGCTCTTGAATTTTTGGTCGATCGGCGGCGTCGATGGCCGCGGCACCAGATGCGAGACCGTCACCACTTTCCGACGAGTCATCGCGCTCGTCGCCATCTAACAAGTCCGTTCCCTCGCCGTCTAAGTTGGGTCGCACGTCGCCGACGTACAAGAACGCCGCGCGATCGAGACCGATATCGACGAAGGCGGCCTGCATACCTGGAAGAACCCTCAAAACTTTGCCGCGATGGATAGATCCGACCAAGGTCGGGGAAGTCTTCTGTTCAATTTTAAGGTCATTCAGGACGCCATTTTCAATATAGGCGACCCGGGTTTCGCTGGGCCGGACGTTGATCAAGATTTCTGTCGCCATAATTCAATTCCGATCCAAGAGATTCCGATAAGTTAACTGAGTTTCTTTTAACGTAGGTGCGGGGATCATGGCAAAGATCGATGAGCTTTTCAAATTGATGGTTCAAAAAGACGCGTCCGACCTTCACTTAGTTGCGGGTTCACCTCCGTACATGCGCATCAGCGGGGAAATGGAAAAGCTGGATATGCCAGCTTTGACCGCGCAAGACGCCCAAGACTTGATTTTTGAAATCTGTAACGACAAGCAGAAAAAAGAATTCATCACCAACTGGGAACTCGATTTCGCCTACACCAACGAACCCATCGGCCGCTTTCGGGTCAACGTCTTCATGCAGCGAAAAGGGATCGGCGTCGTTTGTCGTGTCATCCCAACTAAGATCAAAACTGCAGAGCAGCTTGGTCTTCCAAACAGCCTTCTCGAAATGATCAATTGCCACAAAGGTTTGATTTGCGTCACCGGGCCAACCGGTTCCGGTAAGTCGACAACTCTGGCGGCGCTCATTCACCACATCAATGCCAATCAGCAGTCGCACATTTTGACGATCGAAGATCCGATCGAATTCGTGCACCCAAGTTTGAAATCACTTGTGAACCAGCGCGAGGTCCACAATCACTCGAAGTCATTTGCGAACGCGCTGAAAGCCGCACTTCGCGAAGATCCAGATGTGATTCTGGTGGGTGAGATGCGCGACCTTGAAACTATCTCGCTTGCGATCTCTGCGGCGGAAACGGGCCACTTGGTTTTCGGCACACTTCACACCAATAACGCCCACAAAACGGTTGATCGTATCATCGACGTTTTCCCGGGCGATCGTCAGTCGCAGATTCGCGTTCAGTTGTCTGAATCTTTGCGCGGAGTCATTTCTCAGTCGCTGCTTCCAAAAGTGGGCGGCGGTCGCGTTGCGGTTCAAGAAGTCATGTTCTGTAACAAAGCCATCGCGAACCTCATTCGTGAAGGTAAGACGTTTCAGATCCCGTCGACCATGCAGACTGGTAAGAACCAGGGGATGGTCACGTACGAATCGGCGGTGGAAGCTCTGATTGGTCGCGGCCTTCTTGCAAAAGATGTTGGAATGGAATTCCTAGGCAAATCGACAACGGCGGCTGGAGCTGAAGAAAAGTCGCACGGTTCGGGCGGCAGTCAGTCGGCGGTTCTTGGCGGATCGGCAGCAACGACACCGACGCCACCGCCTTCGGGAATCACGATGCAACCCGTGCAAACGGGACCGGCAGCAGCGCTTGGCAATCTTGCCAGCCGCTTTAAAAAGTCGAGCTAGTTTTTTAGAAACCCATCGAAGTCACTGGCGCGTGCCATCTGGCAGACTGCGCCGCTTGTCGTAAGAACAAACGTTCCGTTTGATTGATTTCTTATTTCAATCGGGGTCGTGCTAGTTAGCACTTGAAGGTATTGACTTTGGTTGACCCATTTTTCAATTTTGATTTCTGACACTCGGCTGGTTGAGCTGCGAACCCGCAAGGCACCTCGGCCCGATTTATCTAGGCTTAGTCGGCAGAAGGTGTTCGATGGCCCGAGGCCAATCCACTCGCCGGCAAAAAACTCTGGCGTGGTGTCGGGCTTTGGCGTCAATGCATCAGCTAGCGGTGTTGCCAACGAAATTAAACTCGCGGCCAATATTGTCGCGGTGACCTTCATTGTTAAAAACCAAAAATAGAATAGGAAAAACCGAGGTCCGAAGTCTCCTGCGGCTGTCGGCTGGCGAGCGTCGTGAAGCTTGGTGCGGGCCCCAGAAGTTCGTCACGGCTTGGAGCAAGGCCATAAAATTCGTCAGGGTTCGTTGCTGCACTGTAGGTCACGGCGATCGTGCCGGCGATCACGCCCACGGCGAAACCGACGGCGATGTTTGAAAGTTTGTCTTGTGGCCGGCCATAAAAACTTAAAGTGCTTAGCCCCAAGACTGCGCCGCCAAGCCCCGAGTAGATGATGGTCGCAAGCTGCCTGCGAGGTCCGCCGGCCGTTGGACGATCTTCCGGCGAAGCCGAACGAACATTTGATTGCGCGAGGGCATCAGTGGGAAGAGCGGCCGAAACAAATGCGGAAAACGCAAAAAGAAAAATGACTGTGATTCGCGAGAGTGAACGCATCCGCTGTTTCTCCTTCATCAATTCGACCCGTCATCGAGCCAAGGCTTTTCGCCGTCGAGAGCAATCGTGAACAATCCGGTTTTCCAGTCTGTGTTCAAACCGTCCTTGGATGCAAGGTCCCTTGATTTGACTTCTCGAACGGCCGAAAGCATCGGTCCCCGGCGCACGGCGCGCTCGAACTCGTCCAAACTTTCTTCTGTCCCTTGGGCAAAGAATTCGACGCGGCCGTCTTCCAGATTTCTGACAATTCCACTGACATCGTATTCCTGGGCCTGTTTTTCGACAAATCGCCGAAATCCGACCCCTTGAACGCGACCTGATACAAGATAGTGACGCAAGCTCATCGCTGTGACATTAACAGGTTTTAGGGTCACTCGCCCATGACCATTATTCTCAGATCAGGAGTGGAACAATGCGCCAAACACCCCCGCCGCCCCCAAAACCACCTCAAACACCTAGCGAGCTGGGTTCTTTCATCGACCATACGCTGCTGCGCGCCGATGCCACCGAGGCGATGATACAGATTCTGTGCAAGGAAGCGTTGACCCACGGATTTTATGCGGTCTGCGTGAACTCGGGTCATGTCGCCTATGCGAAAAAGTGCCTTCGCGAGCTAGCTGCGGCGATGCCCGAAGCGGCGGAAAAACCGTCAGTTCAGGTCGCTGCCGTAGTGGGTTTTCCACTGGGCGCCTGCACCACTTCGACGAAGGTTTTCGAAACTAAAGAGGCCCTTCGATTGGGCGCAACAGAGATCGACATGGTCCTTCGCGTGGACCTTGTAAAGACCGGCGAATATACCCGCGTGCGCGACGACATTCGTGCTGTGGTCAATGCGGCGGCTGAAGTCGACAAATCGGCCCTGGTAAAAGTCATTCTCGAGACCGGTCTTTTGACCCTCGAAGAAATCGCAAGATCGTCGCGTGCAGCGGACGAGGCAGGAGCTCACTTTATCAAGACATGCACAGGGTTTTCCACAGCGGGTCTACCAGCCGGTGGAGCGACTGTTGAACACGTCGCGCTGATGCGTGAAAGTGCTGGAGATCATGTGAAAATCAAGGCGAGCGGCGGAATCCGAAACTTCGAAATGGCGCGCAGTTTAATTCTCGCTGGTGCTGACCGTTTGGGCACAAGTTCTGGCGTTTCTTTGGTCGGCGGTCCGAGCGGGAAATCGTCCGGCGGGTCGGGGTACTAATGGCGCAGTTTTTGGCTCCAGAAATTATTAAACGAAAGCGCGACGGTCACGAGCTTCAAGCGGAAGAAATTCGCTTCATGGTGGATGGTTTTGTCGCAGGGTCCGTGCCTGATTATCAAATGTCGGCGTGGCTGATGGCTGTGCTCTTTAAAGGAATGACCGACGCGGAAACGTGGACGTTAACCGACATCATGATGCGATCGGGCCGCGTGCTTGATTTCTCGCACTTAGGAATCGCCGTCGATAAACATTCCACTGGCGGCGTCGGAGACAAAACAAGTTTGATCCTCGCACCGATCGCGGCAGCCGCAGGTGTTCCCGTTCCTATGATCGCAGGGCGTGGCCTCGGACACACGGGCGGGACGATCGACAAGCTTGAAACAATTCCTGGTTTCAGCTGCGAAATCACCATCGAGAAATTTGAAACACAAGTGAAAGAGCTTGGCCTCGCATTGATCGGCCAAACCAGTGAAATATGTCCGGCCGATAAGCGCATCTACGGCTTGCGCGACGTCACCGCGACCATCGAATCGCTTCCCTTGATTTGCGCTAGCATCATGTCGAAAAAAATCGCCGAAGGAATTCAAGGCTTGGTGCTCGATGTGAAGTGGGGCTCCGGTGCGTTTATGAAAACTCGCGCACGGGCCGAGGAACTTGCAAACAGACTCTGTGCTATCGGCCAAACTGGCGGAAAAAATGTGGTCGCCATGGTGACGGACATGAATCAACCGCTAGGTCGATTCATCGGAAATTCATTGGAAGTGGAAGAGTGTGTGGCGATTTTGAAACGCGAGGGCTTACGCGGAAGAAGCTTAAGTGAGTTTCACGATTGCGAAGAGCTGAGCGTCGAACTTGCGGGCGTGATGATTTGGCTTGGCGGAAAAGCGTCGACACCAGACGCTGGCGTTGCGGAAGCGAGAAAGATTTTAGATTCAGGTGCCGCGTTTAAGAAATTTGAACAGCTGATCTCTGCACAAGGTGGGAAGCTTTCTGCACTTCCGCATGCCGCGGTGATTTGTGAAGTCTTCGCCAAGGATGCCGGTGTGGTGGCGTCGATTGACACCGAGCAAGTTGGCTATGCTGCGTTGGTGATGGGGGCCGGCCGGCGATCGGCAGGCGAAAAAATTGATCCGGTTGCAGGGATTGAATGCCTTGTTCGCCTAGGGGAAAAGGTCCAAAAAGGTCAGCCACTTTATCGGCTCTACGGATCCAAGGAAACAGCTGCTATGGGTCAAAATGCAGCGGTCGAAGACGCGGGCCTTCGGCTTTTGGAGGCAACGGTCGTCGATAAGTCCTTGCAAAGTTTCAAATCGGGCGATTTGATCGCTAGCAGAATCGGGTTTGGGGCAAAGGGGCCGGGGCGTGAGCAATATCGTTGAAAGTTTAGAAGCATCAGTCGCGTACATTCGGTCGGTCTGCCCGCCGGCAAAACTGAAACCGCGGGTGGCCGTCGTACTCGGATCTGGCCTCGGTTCTTTTGTGAACAACGTCGATGTCGAAGTCGCGATCCCCTACACCGACATTCCCGGATTTATTCCACCTTCGGTCGATGGTCATAAAGGCCGCTTGATTTTAGGCCACGTCAAAGGTGTCCCAACCGCCGTCCTACAAGGTCGAATTCATTTCTACGAAGGCCACTCGATGACCACGGTCGCGCACCCCGTGCGAACGGCGGCACTCCTTGGCTGTGAAATCGTGATGTTGACGAACTCTGCCGGCGGCCTCGACCCATCGATGCGCCCCGGGGACTTCATGGTGATCGAGGATCACATCAACCTCATGGGCGACAATCCATTGAAGGGGCCAAACATCGAAGAGTTCGGTCCACGTTTTCCAGACATGACCGAGGCCTATGACCGAAAACTTTCGGCGAAGATGGATGAGATCTTTAAGAAAATGGAGACAAAGTTTTTCCGCGGCGTTTATTGCGGCGTCAGTGGACCGACGTACGAAACTCCGGCCGAAGTGCGCTATCTCCAACAGCTTGGCGGAAAAGCGGTTGGCATGTCGACCGTTCCAGAAACGATTGCTGCTAATCACTTAGGCCTTCGCGTTTGCGCTTTGTCTTGCATCACAAATTTGGCCGCGGGCCTTTCGCAAAATAAACTTTCGCACGAAGAAGTCACCGAAACGGCCCGCGCGGTCGAATCGAAGTTTGGTCAGTTCTTGGTAGAATTTATTTCGAGCCTCGAAGACTGATGGCCATCTGGGGCCGTCTTAAAAAATATCTTCTGCGTTGGCCGCTGTATGTGCTCTTAGTTCTGTTTCCGATTTTGATCGGCGCATCACAGTACGCCTACCGAGAAGTTTACCTCTCAAAAAAAAATCTTTCGTTAGAAAACACACTCAAGCATTGGCCGAAATTCGTTGAAGACCTGAAGGTCTTAGATACGCAGAACATCGCGCGACCGATTGGCCGAACTAAAAATGCCGCCGACTTTTTGGTCGAAAGGATTTCTTGGGACCCCGAGGAAGAAAATCTGACCGAGGCGCGGCGCCCCGCTCGACTAGCAAGAACTCTCCTGCGGAAGTATCCGAAATGGGGATCGGACCCAGAGGAGCTCGCAAAACTTCTAGCGGATCCCGAACTTAAAAAAATTGATTCGACGTGGGTCAATGAGCTGTCTCGCTTTGATTATCTCGACTTCTCTGTGATCAAAGAGCAAAAAGAGCAGCTTGATCGTTTACCATCGATGGATGTCATTTCAAGGATCGGGGTCGTTGCGGCTTTGCCGATGCCAGTCCTCATGGAGGCCGTGGACTTAGCGACCGTCGAGGTGATTCAAGCACATCTTTCGAAGGCTCCGCGCGAAAAACAGCTTTCGTCTTTGAATATGATCACCCAGCTTTTTCATCTCATCCAATCCTCCCCAACCTTGGTTGATCAATCGACGGCTGTCGCAACACTTGGTCGCGTACAAAGCCTCGTCGATGGTTTAAAAATTCAAGGTGTGACCTACGTGCCGATGGAAATGCGTCTGCGCATTCGGCGAGTGAGCTGGATGTGGGCACAGGTCCTAGCCCTCTCGTCCATGAAGGAGTTCGAACCGGCCCTCAATGAAGTTCGGCCCTTTATGAAAACAACGAACTTTCTCTGCGGCGGTTCAGATCCCGTGGGTTCGGTCACGATTTTTCGGGATATTTTGAATGGCAATTGGCCCTTTGAACCCGACTTCTCGACAGAACTCAAACTAGAAGAGCGTTTCTTAAAAGAGACTTCGGCCATCTGCGGAACACCGGTCACTGATATTTTGCTCGCGCTTCCAAAGCCGGAAAACAATCCTATGCAGCTAGATCTTCCGTACTTAAGGGGAATTTATTTTTCGATTCTCAATTCGATTGCTGTACCCAGCTACTCGAGACAGTACGACGATCTCGAGGCAGAGTCGAAAAAACAGTAAGGGCTTTTAAAGTTGAAAAGTAGAAAAATCCTGTCGCGCGACTTTTACAAAGTCGTCGACAAAGAAATGCGAAAGCTAAAGACCGGCGGCTGGCAGGGCACGGTCGAATGGAATCACTATCCCGTTTCACTGGAAATCCTCGGCATCACTTTGCCCGTGCAGCGCGCGCGCTTCAAAGAAGGCTACGCCGAACTAGAAGGACTTACTCGCGAAGAGCAGGCCGTGTATTGGCTCGAGGTTTGGAGCCGATCCAATGTCATGGCGTCGATGTCGCAAGCGATTTTCTTTTTCGAAACGTGGACGAAGGAACGTCGAAAACTGAAACAGCGCGGTGAAATCGACTTTGTTTTTGATCCTATGTGGAAGCCACTTTTGAAAATGGTCGATCGTCTGGACAACTGGGCGCATTCGGATGGGTTGTCGGGTTTGATCAGTGCCGCTGTCGAAGAGCGTCCGCGCGAACGCTATCCTCTTCTCGCAAAATGGAACCGCGATAAAAACCCGTGGCGAAGACGGCAGTCGATTGTTTCTCTTCACTACTATTCGCGCTTTCGCGAAAAACCTCTTCCGTCTGCGAAGACTTTGCCGTTGATCGAAAGTCTTTTGGACGACGATCACTTCTACGTTCAGCGCGGTGTCGGCTGGGCCCTGCGCGAGTGCTACAACGTCGATCCCAAGGCTACGATGAAGTTTCTCAAAAAGCACATCGGCCGCGTGGCACCCATCGGCTACTACGCCGCCGTCGAGCGACTTTCGCCGAAAGAAAAAGCCCGCCTTCTTAAGCTGCGCACAGCCCTTCGAAAAAAAGTCCGGCCCTAGGTCTAGCTGGAAAGTCGACGCGGGGCCTTCTGCTTCTTTGTCTAGATTAACCGGAAAAAGGGCCTAGCTGGACTAACCGAAACCGTCTCAGAAACCGACATTACTTTATCGAGGTCGAATGGATTCGATCGCGATGAAGTCCTTGGAAGCCGCTCTCGTAGCAGTTTCTAAGGCGCGACAGGGAGGTCGCCATGTCCAATCCAACACCTCGATTCTGGGAGCCGTTTTTTGCGATCGCCATTGCGGTGGCCGCGGTCTTCTTGTCTGGCTGTACCGAAAAAAATTCGACTCAAGCGGCGGTATTTCCAGAAACAAAAGCGGAATGTGCTGCGACCGCTGTTCCAAATTCTTTTGTTGTTCATTGGAAAGACGGAACTGTTTCTGTCGAACGCGGGTACACGCGCGAAGATTTCGAACGCGAGGTTTTTGAAAAAAACAAAGACGACATTCGTTTCGCTGAACAAGATCAAACGATCAAACTTTCTCCAATGTCACTTTCGCCAGAAACAGTGACTGCGACAGATGCCGGCGCATCTGCATTGCCAGATGACACTTGGGGACAAACGATCACAGGCGCACAAGAGGCGTGGAATGCGGGCGTGCGCGGTGCCGGAGTAAAAGTCGCGATCATTGATTCTGGTGTCGACATCACTCACCCACAACTTCGCTCACGCATTTATGTTAACACTGCTGAAATTGCTGGAAACGGGATCGACGACGATCAAAATGGCTATATCGATGATGTGTCGGGATGGGATTTTGATGCCGATCAACCGATCGTCGGCGATTCGGCCGGTCACGGAACTCACGTGGCTGGGATTGTTGCCGCAGACCACATCAATGGTTCCGTTCGCGGTGTTGCACCGGAAGCGCAAATCATCCCCTTGGATTTTATGGATTCCAGTGGCCAGGGAAATCTTGGCGACGCGATTCTCGCTATTCAGTATGCCGCCAATCAAGGTGCTCGTATCATCAATGCTTCCTGGGGTGGAGCACCTTGTTCGCAATCCTTGAATCGCGCCATCACAGACCTTGAAGCTCGCGGAGTTTTGTTCATCGCCGCCGCTGGCAACAGTGGTGTTGATCTCGATCAATTGCCCGAGTATCCAGCCGCCTTCACGATTCCAAGTCAAATCACGGTTGGCGCATCGACGGCGCGCGACTTCACGGCTGGCTTTTCAAACTTCAGCTTCAAGCTTGTTCACTTGTTTGCGCCTGGCGCGCAGATTTTAAGTACCTATCCTGGAGCGCGAAGCGCTTCGCTGAGTGGAACTTCGATGGCCGCACCCTTTGTTGCGGGCGCTGCTGCACTTTTGATTTCAGCAAATCCCAGTGCTTCGGCCGCGCAAGTTCGCACTGCGCTATTTAGCTCGGTCGATCGCGGCGGTTTCGCCGCAAAAACTCAAGGGCGGCTTAATATTTCGCGCGCTCTTTCGAGTTTCTAAATTATTTGCTGGATTGAGCGACTGCGTCTGAATCTAGAATGGTAGATCACTACCACTCTGGAGGACTGATGCTTTTCGCACTTCTCGTGATCTTGGGACTTTCCACAGAAACCGCCCTCGCGAAATCAAGCGATCATCTGGTCATGTACAACTTGCCGGTGCAGGTCTCTTCTGTCGGTCTCGCTCAAGAGATTTCGACTTTCAAGGCGGTCGAGATGTCTGTGCTTTCAACACTTGGTCCACAAGTTTTGAAAGAGGCGCAATCACTTTGGATTGCGAACTCTTCCATCGTTCCACTCTCAAAAGCCGAGAAAGCGATACTGCTTTCTGACAAAAGAGTTCTCAGCGTGATGAAGCTTGGACGCAAAGGGCGCCTCACGAATTTCACCTATGGACTCAAGCGAATTAAAATTCCAGAGCTTCGTGCGAAATTTTTCGGCCTCGATGGAGCATTCGTGCGTCTTGGTGTCATCGACACAGGTGTCGATGCAAGACACCCCGATCTTTTTGGCCGCATTGCTGCCTACAAAGACTTTGTCGACGCGAGAATCACCACACCTCGTGACGATCACGGACACGGAACTCATGTCGCCGGCACAATGGCAGGCGCTGTTTCAACAAAGCAGTCGGTTGGCGTTGCGCCTCGGGCAGAGCTTCTTGTCGCAAAGGGATTTGATTCCAAGGGCGGCGCCGACGACAGTGATTTGCTTTTAGCGATGCAGTGGATGGCCGACCCCGATTTGGATCCCTCAACAAACGACTTTCCGCGTGCCATCAATTCTTCTTGGAACGTCGATGCCGACACGACGAAACTTGATTACATGACCGAACCATTTTGTGTCGCAATCACGAAACTGAAATCGATGGGCATTGCCTCTGTCGTGGCAGCAGGAAACGATGGACCACGAAAGTCGTCGGTGAAAATTCCCGGCTCTTGTCCGGATGCCATCACTGTTGCTGCGACCGATGACCGCGATCTCGTGACAGATTTCAGTTCTCGCGGCCCCGCCGTTTGGGGCAATGGCACCCTTGCGAAGCCCGACATCGCAGCACCTGGCAAAGGTGTCAATTCCGCGGATCGCGGTGGTGGTTATCGGACGCGATCGGGAACTTCGATGGCGGCTCCGCACGTGGCGGGTTTTTTAGGACTTTATTTTCAACGTGAACCCGGAAAAACCGTCGACGAGGCGTTTGCAAATTTAAAAGCGACTGCGACGGACCTGGCGCCGGCGGGCGACGATGCGAATGCGGGATCTGGTTTACTAAATACTCTTAAGTCGATCGAATCGCTTTAGTTAAGAAGCGCGACGATATCGAGCATGCCGTGACCGTAGGTTGTGTTCGGGATCGCACTTCCAGGGAATGCGCCGCAAGACTGCGTCGCTTTGACTGGTTTTGCGGTGGACTTCAAAAGCTCGGAAGTTTGATCAACCTGTGAAATCAGCTGTGGCTTGTGCGACCACAAGAGTGCAATGGCGCCTGCGACATGCGGTGCTGCCATCGATGTCCCATCTTTTTCGTCATATTTCCCGCCGACCACCGCCGAACGAATTCCTACCCCGTGAGCCGTGATATCAATACCAACTTGCCCGTGAAATCCTGATGGTCCGCGACTTGAAAAGTACGCGGCCTCTTTTCGATAGCGGTTGTACGCTGCGACCGAAATCACATCACCCGAGTAAGTTCCGGGTGGGTCTTGCAATGATCCACACGTGTCCCCGTCATTTCCGGCAGCGACAACCATCGCAATCCCCGCGGCCTTCATCACACGAACGACGTCGACAAGGTCTTCGCGCTTGCAACCTTCTGAAGTTGGGCAAGACCACGAATTGTTCACGATGTGCGGAGCCATGTCAGCGCGGCCATCGATTTTTGGATCACCGCCCGTCGGGTAGGGAGTCAGAAAAAATTCGAAACACTCAAGGTACGACGCCAACGTCCCTGTCCCCTGATTCATATTTCGGCAGCCCATCCATTTTGCCTCAGGCGCGATTCCGATCTGGTTGGCTCCGCCGTCGCTTCCGACTATTGTGCCAACCGTGTGCGTTCCGTGACCGCTGTCATCACATGGCTCTTTCGAACTTGGCGCGCACGACGATTTTCCTTGGTGATGAATGGCATCGTGCCAGTGGTAGTCGTGATTCACAAAAAGCGGACTTTGCCCGCGGTACTGTTGCCGGATCGCGGGATGGGTCCAGTCAACACCAGAATCCGCCGACGCAATGACGATCCCTTTTCCTTTTGCACCCAGCTTTGTCCACACCTCTTCGGCGCCACTGTCGCGAATGGAACTTTCGACACCCTTTGCCGCCAATTCCGAAGACGGAAGGTTTGACGGCGCAGTTTCTACCGGTGGTAGTCGAAGGTCATTTTTAAAATTCGAAGAAATTCTAGCGACCTCCGTAAGCTGACGAAGACGATTCAAAACCGCTTCCGTCGCCTGCGGTACATGGATCACGTTTGAAAGATGATAGGAACGGTGGCTGACGCCTTCCGATTCCAATATTCTAATCGCGCTTGCTTGGCTGCGGACAGCCGTTTTAACGAGTGATTTGTAAATCCAATCGATTCGCGCCTCGCGATCCGTCAATAGCTGAGAAGCAACAAGGTCTGCTTTCTCGTTGAACCAGATGAGAACGTCTGAAGGGTTTTTTGAGGTTGAGACGATTGGAACCGTCGTCGGTTTGTACCAACATCGCGGGCGTGACACCAAGGCCTCCGAATCAGCACACGCGCCCTGAAGCGGGTCCGTATCGGAAACTGGTTCATCGTGTTTTGCGGCGCAAAGGGCGCCGGCAAAATAGGTATCGACTCGGCACTGTGGCTGCGGATGACCATCAAATGTTTTTGCGACCTGCTGTGTGTCCGGCGTTTCTAGGCTTGTCGGGGCAATTGGTTTTCCGTCTCGTTTTTCCATGATCGAGCGCATGACTTCGCCCAAGACCTCTGAGGCCACCGACGATCTCATGCAAATCCACTTCATGTTTTCATCCGAGGTCAGTGGAAAATTCGCCTCGCAGGCTTGAGCCGCGTACGGTGAAACTTTTAAACCTTGCACGATCGAGCGATTGTCTTCGTCATGAAAAAGATGGCGAAGACATTTTAATCCCGCGTAATAGTCCGAACCACCTTCATTGGTCGCCCAGTTTTTTACTCCAAGCATCGCGGCCGCTTTCGGTGCGCCGCCTAGGTGGTGACCTAGCTCGTGACAAGCGACAAACAAAAAACCGTCGGCCGTCATCGACGGATACCGCGCAAGTCCACCATACATATTAATCAGAAAAAGGTTTCCCACTTGTTGCGCAGACGCATTGACTGCGTCGTCCGTCCATCTGCGACTTAGAACCAAACGGCCGCCCTTAGGCACGATCAGTTTTTTCGCCGTGGCCTCGAATCGATCAAGAGCATCTTTGAATTGCGCTTCATCCAAGCCCGTCGCGAGACCACGCTGCTTTTCATCCAGCGTCGGAACAGGCACTCGCAAATTATTTTCTGGAACAAATCCATGACACAGGTCTTTGGCATCTCCGGCGATTGCCATGGGAACAAAGACCGAAAGAATCGCAACACCGATCGTGGCCCGTGAAATTAAACTCATGACTGGACTTTAAGTCAGTGAGCCGAAACTGCAGAGTTCGCCGGGCGAAAACTAGACTTTCCGCGAGGACTAATCGGGATACCCTTCCCAGGTTAGAACCCGAGTTTTCGCAGCGTTGAGTGCGACAAAGTGGATCGCGCCGCCGCCACCTGCAACGCGGGCGATGCCGGTGAAAACTTCGCTCTGGCCGCTACCCAAGCAGTTGGCGCGCGTGATCGTGATTTTCAAAACATTCAAACCGCTTGGATGCGGTTCGAGTCGACCAGAGAAGCGACAGCTAAAATTGGCGCTGAAGCCCGAGATCACTCCCGTGTTCGAGAAATTCAAATACGGCGTGTCGCCATCTTGTAAGTTTCCCCACCAGTCACCCGCCGCGCCGGCCACCGACGCAGGAGTTTTCGATGACGCAAGATAGGTCGCAGAACCAAGCGATGTACCCGCCACATAAGTGCCATTGACCGTGGTTCCTGCTCCTTGACCGACCAAGTAGTTCAACTGGTAGGCGCCATCTTTGGCCGAAAGAATTTTGCCGTGCCGCATTTGAATGATTCCATAGCCACCGTACGACCAAAACTCGCCGTCAGGGAAAACAACCTGAAGCGAACCGCCACTGTTATAAAGGCCGGCAATTTTTGTAATGTCCGATTCCGGCGCCGCCGGCGCCGGAGTGCCTGTGACTGGGGCGACTTCTGCAGGCGTGTTGAGATTGGATTCAGCCTCGTTTTGAATGGGTGTCGGGAGTCCACAATTGGTGAACGCCAGAACCAAAGCAAAAGTGCTTAAAGAGAGAGCGTAAACAGACCTACGACTCATCGTTTTCCTATCATATCCCACGTGAGTCGCTTCATTAGCTGAAGTCCGTCAGGCCGATCGGTTCTGTATCGAAATGAGACGGTTTTTCCAGCGGCAGACGTCTTGCCGCCGCGCGTCCTGACAGGCTGAAGCCCACCTTGCATGCCGCATAGCGCCCTCACTAGTTTCAGAGACCTAAAAAGTTCGCTGATCGGACCCTTGTTTTCGTAGGGTTGGTGAGGGCCATGCGCCAGTACATTTCGGATCTAAAAGACGTCGTTGGAAAAAAAGTTGAACTCAAAGGTTGGGCGTACAACACGCGTTCGTCGGGAAAAGTAAAATTCCTGGAACTGCGCGATGGAACCGGTCTTGTTTCCTGTGTTTACTACAAGGGAACAGACGCGGGCCAGTGCAGCGAAGAAGCGTGGGCAGCGTTCGACAATGTGACTCAAGAAACATCCGTTAAAGTCACAGGGATCGTGAAGCAACATCCAAAACAGCCCGGTGTTTTTGAAATCGGCGCTGAAGCGCTGGAAGTTATTCATCGTGCCGAAGAGTATCCGATCACACACAAAGAACACGGCACTGATTTTCTGATGGAAAATCGCCATCTCTGGCTTAGGTCGAAACGACAAACAGCTATTCTTCACGTTCGCCACGAAATCGTGAAAGCCATTCGCGATTTCTTTGATGGCCGCGGCTTCACTTTGACCGATGCGCCGATTTTTACTCCAAGCGCTTGCGAAGGAACATCGACACTTTTCGAAACACAGTACTTCGACGAAAAAGCATTCTTATCGCAGTCTGGCCAGCTTTACATGGAAGCGACCGCCGCCGCCCTCGGGAAAGTTTATTGTTTTGGTCCTACGTTTCGCGCCGAAAAATCTAAAACTCGCCGACACTTGATCGAGTTCTGGATGGTCGAACCAGAAGTGGCCTTCAACGATATTTACGACAACATGGAACTCGCAGAACAATTTGTTGAATACATCGTTCAGCGCGTCCTTAAAAATCGTCCGGACGAATTGAAAGCGCTCGAGCGAGACACATCGAAGCTTGTTGGCATCAAAGGCCCATTCCCGCGCGTTCACTACGACGAAGCCGCGCAAATGATTAAAAAAGAAAACCCCGCTTTCGTGATCGGCGACGATTTCGGCGGAACAGACGAAACAATTATTTCTTCGAAGTTTGAGAAGCCGGTTTTTGTTCACCACTATCCTGCTGCGGTAAAAGCTTTCTATATGAAGGAAGACCCCACTCAGCCTGGAAAGTCGATGAGCTGTGATCTTTTGGCGACCGAAGGCTACGGAGAAATTATCGGTGGCGGTCAGCGCGAAGACAGTTTGGAAATTTTGAAAGCGAAGATCGCAGAACATAAGCTTCAGGAAAAAGATTTTGCCTGGTTCATGGATCTGCGTCGCTACGGCACATTCCCGCACGCGGGGTTTGGCCTTGGTGTCGAGCGGACCGTGGGTTGGATTTGCGGACTTCCGCACGTTCGCGAAACGATTCCGTTCCCGCGTCTTTATGGTCGTTCTTACCCATAAGGTAGCAATTGGGCCCGCCGTGCGCGCCCGGAATTTTTGTTGATTGTTTTTATTTTGAATTTTGAAACCTCGTGAGGAGATCGCAAATGGCGACTTTGGAAACTGAAAGCAAATCGGGCTCGTTTAAATCGAAGACCACAGAGCAGCGTGTTGCTGAGCTCGAACAACTAAACGCAGAGGCGATTGTTGGTGGCGGACCAGAACGCCTAAAAAAACACAAAGAGGGCGGTCGCCTGACGGCCCGCGAGCGTTTGGATGTTCTCCTTGATCCCGGAAGCTTTGTCGAAATGGATCGCTTTGTAACTCACCGATCGCAAAACTTCGGTATGGCCGACAAAAGAACTCCTGGCGACGGTGTCATCACGGGCTACGGCCGCATCAACGGCAAACTTGTTTACGCTTACTCTCAGGACTTCACTGTTTTTGGCGGATCGATGTCGCGCACTCAAGCGAACAAGATCTTAAAGATCATGGAAATGGCGATGAAAAACGGCGCTCCGATCATTGGGATCAACGATTCTGGTGGCGCGCGAATTCAAGAGGGCGTCGAAGCACTTGCTGGCTATGCAGATATCTTTCTAAAGAACACGATGTCGAGCGGCGTGATCCCACAAATCAGTGCGATCATGGGACCTTCGGCAGGCGGAGCAGTTTATTCGCCGTCGATCACAGACTTCGTTTTCATGGTGAAAGACACGAGCTACATGTTCGTCACGGGACCTGAGGTTATCAAAGCCGTTACTCATGAAGACGTTACGAAGGAGCAGCTTGGCGGCGCGATTGCGCATTCGTCGAAGTCCGGTGTCGCACACTTTGCGGCTGACAACGACAAACACTGCCTGCTCTTGATTCGAGAGCTTTTAAACTTCCTTCCGGCAAACAACGTCGACGATCCACCTGTTGTTCCAACGGCGGACCGTCCCGACCGCGTCGAAGAAGCGCTCAATAACTTTATTCCCGACAATCCGAAAAAACCCTACGACATGCTTGAACTCATCAAGATGACGGTCGATGAAGGCTACTTCCTCGAGACGCATCAGCACTTTGCTAAAAACGTGATCGTCGGTTTTGCTCGCTACAATGGACGCTCTGTCGGAATCGTTGCCAACCAGCCAGCAGTTCTTGCTGGTTGCTTGAATATCGAGGCTTCGCGAAAAGCCGCGCGTTTCATTCGATTCTGTGATGCGTTCAACATTCCGATCGTGACTTTTGTCGATGTTCCCGGCTTCCTTCCTGGTACAGACCAAGAGTGGAACGGCATCATCACTCATGGAGCAAAACTTCTTTATGCTTACGCGGAAGCGACCGTGCCGAAAGTCACAGTGATCACTCGTAAGAACTACGGCGGCGCTTACTGCGTCATGAGCTCGAAACATCTTCGTGGCGACATCAACCTTGCTTACCCAACGGCGGAAATCGCAGTCATGGGCGCTGACGGCGCGGTGAATATCATTTTCCGCGAAGCGATGAAAAAAGCGAAAGACCCCGTCGCAGAAAAAGCGCGTTTGGTTGCCGATTACGAAGAAAAGTTTGCGAACCCTTACGTCGCTGCCGAGCTCGGCTACATTGATGAAGTGATCGAACCTGCGATGACCCGTCGTCGCATCATCGACTCGCTTGAGATGCTGAAGAACAAGCGCGACACGAATCCACCAAAAAAACACGGCAACATTCCTCTTTAATCGCCAATTAGATTAGCTGGAGCATTTGAAATGGCTGAAAAACCAATGTTTAAAAAAGTTCTGATCGCCAATCGTGGCGAAATCGCTCTTCGCGTGATTCGATCGTGCCGTGAGCTAGGCATTTCGTCGGTTGCCGTTTACTCGGATGCCGACCGAAATTCCCTTCATGTTGTTCTTGCTGATGAGGCTTACAACGTCGGCCCTGCACCATCGAAAGATTCTTACCTCAACCTTGATCGCATCATGGGCGCCGTCAAAGCTTCAGGTGCAGATGCTGTTCACCCTGGCTACGGTTTCCTGTCGGAAAACACAGAATTCGCAGCCGCTTTGCGAAAAGCGGGCGTCACCTTTATCGGACCAACACCTGAGAACATCATGGCGATGGGCGATAAGATTTCGGCCATTCGCTTGATGCGTGATGCAGGTGTACCGACAGTGCCAGGATCTGGCGGTCCCGTTGACACAATCGAAGAAGCAAAAAAGGTTGTCGAAAAAATTGGTCTTCCCGTGATGATCAAAGCGACAGCTGGCGGCGGCGGCAAAGGGATGCGCGTCGTGCACAAGATGGAAGATCTGGAAAGCCATTACCGCGCAGCACGTTCGGAAGGCTTGAATTACTTTAAGAACGACACTGTTTACATCGAGCGCTTTATTCAAAACCCAAAGCACGTCGAAGTGCAGGTCTTTGGCGATACGCACGGAAACGTTTGTCATCTGTTCGAGCGAGAATGTTCCGTTCAGCGAAGAAACCAAAAGCTGATGGAGGAATCTCCATCCCCTTCGGTTCCAAACGAGGTACGCACACGCCTAGGCGACGTCGCGGTGAAAGCGGCAAAAGCGATCAAGTACATTGGCGCCGGTACGTTCGAATTCATTTTTGACAACGTCACAAAAGAATTCTTCTTCATGGAAATGAACACGCGACTTCAAGTCGAACACCCCGTCACAGAGATGGTGACCGGGATCGATCTTGTGCAAGAGCAAATCTTCGTTGCCCTTGGCCGCCCTCTCAGCTTTAAGCAAGCTGACGTCGTTCAGCGCGGCCACGCCATCGAAGCGCGCATCTGTGCGGAAGATCCATTCACATTCGTCCCTTCACCAGGATTGATTCGTCGTTGTCGACATCCGCAAGGTCCGTTCATTCGTACGGATTCTTACGCTTATCCTGGTTACGAAGTTCCAATCTACTACGACCCAATGGTTGCAAAGTTGATTGCGTGGGGACCAGATCGCGATACCGCCATTCGAAGGCTTGATCGCGCTCTTACAGAGTTCACGCTGACCGGAATTA
>JAXMMN010000746.1:0-6042 GCA_034366485.1 Bdellovibrionales bacterium | reverse complement strand
TGTTTCCAAACTTGAGATCGGCGATGCGCTGGTCGCCGAGCGCGAAATCGAAGGCGGAACGAAAGAAATCGTGCAACTCACGAAGCCGGCTTTGATCGGTGCAAACAAGGGCCTCAACATGCCTCGCTACCCAAGTTTGCCTGGCATCATGAAGGCAAAAAAGAAAGTCATCAAAGAGCTGACGCTGGACGGGCTTGGGCTTTCAGCTACCCAAGCGACTTTCAAACATATCGCATTCCAACTTCCGGCAGAAAAGCCGCCAGTAAAAATGCTCGAGGGCGATGCCGCCACTCAATCTAAAACTCTCGCCACGCTTCTTCGCCAAGAAGCGAAAGTATTGTGAGGTCGCCGATGTCTAAAGTTTTAATTTTCGCTGAAATCGCCAATGGTAAAGTCAAAAAAGGAGCGTTCGAACTTCTTACGGCCGCTCGCTCGGCATCGCTGACGACGCAAGTCTTGGCGCTCGGTACAGGTTCGAAAGCTGCGCTTCAAACTTTGGGTGGCTGGTCGGTGACCGAAGCCTTCGCGGGCGACAATGCCGCGTTTGACAGTTACAACCCAGAAATCTTCGCTGAAACCGTCGCATCCGCGATCAAAGACTCGGGTGCTGATATCGTCCTAGCCTCATCGTCGCTTCTCGCGAGAGATCTGTTCCCTCGAGTCGCAGCGAAACTTGGTTCAGCGGCCGTGAGCGATTGCACGGAACTTACTTTGGCCGGCGGACTAAAGGTTCGTCGCCCGATGTATTCTGGAAAATGTTCGGCTGAAGTTTCGTTCCTAGCGAACGGACCAAAAATTGTTTTGATGCGCGCCAACCAGCTTCCCGTCGGCGAACCCGCAGGCGCTGGCGCGGTTGCGGTAAAAGACCTTCCTGCACCAGCCGCAACTGGTCTGCGCACGCTGATTAAGGACGTCGTCAAAGGCGCAAGCGGCAAACTCGATCTTACCGAGGCAAACATCATTGTTTCCGGTGGTCGCGGGTTGAAGGAAGCGGCTAACTTTAAACTGGTTGAAGATCTCGCCGCCACTTGCGGGGCGACAGTCGGTGCCTCGCGCGCCATTGTCGACGCTGGCTGGGTTTCACATTCGATGCAGGTCGGACAAACCGGTAAAACCGTTGCTCCAAGCCTTTACATCGCCATCGGGATTTCGGGCGCGATTCAACATTTAGCCGGCATGAGCGGATCTAAAGTGATCGTCGCAATCAACAAAGACCCGAACGCTCCAATTTTCCAAAAAGCGAGCTACGGAGTCGTAGGCGATCTGTTCGAAGTCGTACCAGCTTTGACTCAAGAGTTTAAATCCTTGTTCCAATAAACTTCGCGACCCTTCTCGAAGCAAAAAAAGCGACCCTCTTTGGGGTCGCTTTTTTATTTAAGTGTGTTTTGCTTGTCTAACTAGACTTAGATTCCACCGTCGCCGCCGCCGTCGCCACCACCATCACCGCCGCCATCGCCGCCACCGTCACCACCATACTGGGGCGGAATCAATTCTGGCATCGGCGCGAAACGGGATGGAATCATGCTGAACACGACTTGCATGAAAGAGTTTGTATAGACACGTGCGATTCGACCGCATGAATCGATTTGCATCATATACCCCTGATTGTCCTGCATGAACACATCGTTGGTGGGGTCGCTGCAGCGCTTTGAATCGGCTTCAAGATTTGCAACTCGCGCCGATAGTAACGATGCGTTTTGGTTGATCGTGTTGATTCTCGATTCCGCTGTTGTAACACGCGACGTAACAGAACTCAGTCGCGACTCAGCGCTAGAAACTCGCGAATTCAGTGTGTTGATCTGAGACTGCAGTTGCGCCGCTGTCTGCGCACCCGCTTCGCTTGATCCCATCATGATCAATGCGCCCCCCAGTAAGGTTAGCAATGTTAAACCGGTCTTTTTCATCTGCATCTTAGAACTTGTCATAAATCCCCCAGTACTTTGTTGTTGATCAGAACATGACCTAAGTACTTAGCAATTCCGCAGCCGTCATTTTGCCATGTGATTTCAACTATTTAGCCAATGGCGGTCTGGCTACCGACTGCGCATCGGAAATGCCATTTTCAACGCGAGCCTCGGCTAAAGGGTCGATATTCCAAAAATATTTCTTCCGTGTCGAATCTATGAGCGGCATCGTGAGTTTGACATACCAGTCCGCGACGCGACGAATTCTGTCATGCAGGGAAAGCGCATTGAGAATGAAAAATTATTTCCATCATCAGCTACAAGAGATTTCCAATTCCCGTGCGCTTCGCATTTATGGAGCTGCGCTTTCTGGAACTCTTGTCGTTACTGCGATCGCATGGTGGGGACTTGCCCCGAACGTTTTTGATACGACAAGTTTGCCTTTGTGCTGGCCACAATTTCCGTTCTGTACCGAAATCAGGGGTTTTTGGTCGGCGTCGGTCATTAAACTGCACGTCTTGTTGATCGCACTTTTGGGGGCCTTGAGCATCGGTGCTTTCTACAAAGAGAAGACATCGCTTGGTTACTGGACTCTCGCGGCGGGAACTCTTTTGAAAGTCCTCATGCAAATGCAGGATTTTCGATTCATGGGCAATTACCACTATATGCCCTACTGGCTGATCGCAATCTTCCTGCTGCTCCCACACAAGCGCACGGCTTTGCCTTGGATGATTGTCGCGTTTTACATTTCTGCTGGCGCGCTGAAGTTTAATCGCGAGTGGCTGAGCGGCGCGACCTTGCTTCGACCATCTTTTGTTCCATTAGAACTTATGGGGCCACTGCTGCTTTACGCGATTGTTCAGGAATGCATCGTCGTTTTTGGACTTGTGTCCCGGTTTAAATGGTTTTTTCGTTTCGCCTTTTTCAACTTCATCGCGTTTCACGTGTTTAGCTGGCATATCGTCGGCTGGTTTTATCCCGTTGTAATGTTCTTGCTGCTTTCCATCTTTCCGCTTGTGCGACAAGAGCAGGGATCGCTTTTCTTCTTTGAAGACCTAAAAACCCGCGTCAGTGCTTTCCCGAAAACCGCTTTGGCTGCACTTGGAATTTTCGCCGCCATCAATGTCTATCCCCACTTACTTCCGGGAGAGGCGGCACTGACCGGCAATGGAAGAATGATGGGCCTCAATATGCTAGATGTCATGCCAAGCTGCCGCCACACTCTATTTTTACGCTACAGCAAAGACGGCAAGGTGAATGAAACTGTCGAATGGACAAATTCGCTGGTTGGCCTTGCGCCAAGGATAAAATGCGATCCGATTGTTTTCTGGAATCTGGCAAAAGAAATTTGCCAGTCGGAAGCAGCCAACAAAGAGTTCCTAGATCTCGACATGGCACTTTTGGCTAAACGAAAAACAGATAGTGCCTACCGACGCATTTTTGCCGTTAAAGACTTCTGCAAAACAGGCACTCCTCCGAATATTTTTCTTCCAACACCCTGGGTTCTACAAGAATCAGAGGCGACGGTGAAAGCCCGTGAGCTCACGGAACTTAAACTCATTGGCCCCGCCATCAGCTTTGACGAGATCCCCGCGACAGCGCCCTCCACAAACTTCGTTCGGCAGTTTCGCGAAAATCATTTGCGTAACGGTGTCGATGCCGATCCAAATGCATTTGATGTTCGCGCCGCTAAAGTTCTTTGGCGCCAACCGGTGGGCAACGTCGGCGTACATACCGCTTCAAAAGCAAGCCCAATCGCCGATGCCAGCGGCATCTACATCGGGTCAGACTCTTCTTGGTTCTTCAAATACTCCCACGCGGGCGATTTGATTTGGCGTATTCGTCTTGGGCCCGCTGATCGCGGCATTCACAGTACAGCCGCACTTGATGATCAATACGTCTATGTCGGGAATTATGCGGGTACCACTTACGCAATTGATAAATTCACAGGCAAGGTGATCTGGGTTACCAATCTTGGCGATACGATTGGCTCCTCGTTCTTGCTGGATGGAAAATTTCTCTATGTCTCGGTAGAAACCTTCAAGCCCAATGGTTATCTCGTTCAACTAGATCGCGCCACTGGCGAATTGCTTTGGGCCTCGCGATTGCTTGGCGAACAGGGCCACTCTTCGCCGGCGCTTCACCGCGAAAGCGGTCTTTTGTTCGCGGGATTTAACAACTTTCTGTTTTATGCCATCAACGCGACCAGCGGCGAAATTGTCTGGAAGCAACTTGCCCGGCGGCCTATCAAGTCAACACCGCTGGTCTTTAACGATCAGGTGGTCGTTTCGTCGTCCGACGGATGGGTCAGGTCCTACGAAGTTTACAGTGGAAAAACCCTTTGGGAAACGAAGGTTTCATCTGGCGAATTTCGATCGTCTCCGACACTTGAGTCCGCCGAAGGCACAGGCTCGGCGCTCATTAGCTCTTCCCGCGGCGAGCTTTTCTCGATCAATTTGAAAGATGGAAAAGTTGTCAGAAGTTATCAATCCAAATCTCAGTCGCAATTGATCGGAAGTCCGCTATCGATTGCAACGAAGGGCGGTCGCGCCTTAATTACTGGCTGCGAGCTGAATGCCGTTTGCGCTTTTGACCAACGAGGAAATAAGCTTAACGAGTGGAAACTCAATGGTCCTACGACCGGCCAACCTGCACGCTTTGCAAAAGCGATTTATGTGGTTGAAGACGCGAACGGCGAGGATTCAGGAGATCTTGTGAAAATTGGAGTACCGGAATGAGCGGCTTTCGTTTTTTGGGTAAAGCTTTTTTAGCCGCCACAATTGTTTCAGCTTTCACCTCACCGCCCGCTATGGCGCAAATCACAACCCCTGTTGATATCGTCTATCACTATCGAGATGGCGGCTGCTTCAACGATCAGCGCGAGCGCGGCAGAAACGCCGGCGCTATGGTCGAATGCGGTGCCCTTAAGGGGCGAGTTGCGTTTGGGCTGGCAGGCGTAGATCTGGTGGGGTTTTTCGGTCAGTATCTTTTTATTCCGAACCTCCTTTTCCTAAAAACTCGCTTCGCCAACACACGGCTCGAGCTAGCGAAGTTTGACCGAACCAAAATTTCAGATTCGGACGTCATAAGTTCTGACTGGCGAGGCGCACTGATGAACGGAGTGGAGTTTGATAACACTCGCTTCAAGGACGTAGATTTTCGCGGCATGAAACTGAACGATGTGACTTTCCGCAATTGTGACCTGAAAAATGTTAACTTTGAGGGTGCCACTTTCTATCGTGTTAGGTTTATCAATACTCGGACAGAAAACTTGAATATGAACTTTGTCTCAAAGAATTTTGTTTCAGGCCTCTCGCTATGAAGAATCCTGTTTTGCGCTGGCTTGCCCCCTGGGTGGGGTTTTTCATCTACAAGATTCTCTACAGCACCTGGAGAATCTCGATATCCGAAACTCCGGAAATGCGCCAAGCAATGAACGCTGGAACTCCAATTATCTACGCCCACTGGCACGGAGATGAACTCGCTATCATCCATCTTTTGAAGCCGTACCGTGCTAGCGCGATGGCTTCCAATAGTTCTGATGGCCAGATCATGCACAAAGTGATTCACCTCATGGGTTCGACAACTTCCCGCGGCTCGAGCTCGCGTGGTGGCGTGAGTGCGATTCGCGGAATTCTTCGATTGACGAAAGAAGGATGGAACCCAAGTGTCGCGGTCGACGGACCGAAGGGTCCCCGTCACAAAGTGAAGAGTGGCGTATTTGAAATTTCGAAACTGACGAACGCGGCGATCTACCCGCTGACGGCGACATGCGATCGTGCGTGGCATTTCCCAAAAGCATGGAACAAAACCTATCTTCCAAAGCCATTTGCAAAACTGAGTATCGTCTTTGGTCCAGGTCTCCCGGCCGTTGGTCGAGAAGAAGATGCACACGATGTCGCTCTCGCCTCGCGGCTGGAAGTTGCACTCTTCGATGCAGAGCGCCACGCCCGGCACCTTCTTGCTGGCACCTAACGCCTTTGTTAGCCTTTTTAAGTCACGGAATGGCCGAATGGGCCTGACTTTTTAAGGGGTTAACGATGATTCGTCTCGTCGCATCAGGATTTTTGGCTGCAATGCTGGCTTCAACGACTGTCGTCGCACAACAGAGCGGCGACATTGTCGCCGTTGTGGGTAC